>CAYXCV010000019.1:9348-31696 GCA_964463365.1 uncultured Kineothrix sp. | reverse complement strand
TTTTCGCTATAAATTGACAAGGCTCATATGCAAGTTAAGCTTTCTCTGGTATAATATCCCTATATAATAGCGGGATAAATTCAATGAATACAAACATAACGAAAAAAGGAGGATAGCAATGCACAACGCTATACATATTTTAAGATATGGTACAGTCGCCGAGAAATCACATCTTGAAAAGGCGATAAATACTTATGATTACCTAAGCATCAATGGTAATACAGCGGCTTATGTATCAAAAGCTATAGCTAAATTTGTAGTAGAAAAGTTTTTTAAAAACGCAAAGAAGGGGTTTTTTATTGATCCTATAACTTATGCTTTTCAAAATAATATACATTTATTATTAAATAAACCTAAAAAAGGTACTCCCACAATTAAGAAATCTATAATAAAATTAATTGAATATTATGGGGCACCGGTTACCAAAGTTCTTTCCGGAAGTACAATAGGTACTGCTGATTTTGTAGATATAGAAGTAGCGAAGTCTTTTTGTGAAAGAGTCCTTGATTTCCAATATTCAGTTATAAACAAATATATTAAAGAGAAGGATTTAGAGAAGTATTTGTTATATGCCGCAGATATCGAATCTTTGGATATGGCAAATCAACTGCGTCCTAAATTTCTTATTGCCCCATATTTTTACATTAACTCAGAAGATTTTGAATATACAAAATGGTTAAGTACAAACTGCGATTTTATTAAAACATCTAAGCTTTACAGTAATCAATCATGCAATGGGTTACCTGTTTTTGCTCAAATAGTAGTCTCAAAAGAAACGCTTCTTAATCCCAATGCGCTACAACACATTGTTGCTGCTTACCAGAACACACTATGCGACGGCTATACTGTATGGGTAGACGGATTAAATGAGCACGAGGCGGAACGTGATTTACTCAGAGGTTTTACTGATTTATTAACGGGTTTGAAAGGTAGACCCATTTATAATATGTACGGCGGTTATTTTTCCATATTAATGACTCATAAAACTGTAAATCTACTCCAAGGGGTGTCTCATGGCATGGAATATGGCGAAAGTCGAGCCGTCTATCCGATTGGAGGAGGAATACCAGTTTCTAAATATTATTACATGCCTCTCCACCAACGAACTGATTTCACTAAAGCATTTTATCTGCTTGAGCATCAGGGTATTATTGATACTTCGATAACAGAATGGGGAGACTGCAAAAGATATTATAAAGAGATATGTGGTTGCCAACAGTGCAAATCAGTCATGCAGAATTCAATGATTAACTTTGTCAATTTTGAAAGCGATCAATACTATGAATATATGCGTAATAATCAGATTATGCGGCGAAAGAAAGCTTCCTCTGAGACAAAGCAAAATTGCTTATATCATTACCTGCTTTGTAAGAGAGTAGAATTTGAGCAAGTAAAAAGAAAAAAACTTTCGCTATTGCTATCTTCACTGTTGGTAGAAATGCAAAAATATAAAGAAGGCGCTTTCTTAAAAGATGATGAGTTGATATATCTGAATATCTGGAATGATATTTTGTCACCCTATTGTAAGGAGGGATAGAATGTCTAATAACAAAAAAACTGTTTATATTCTTGGAGCCGGAGCTTCAAAAGCTGTTAATTTACCATTACAAATTCAGTTATTGCCAGATATCTTTTCATTTACTCTTCCAGAACTTGACAAATCAAAAGATTTTATGGATTTAGATTTTAATACGCGACAAGAAGCTATATTAGTGTTCTATCCAGAGTTTGAAAAACAACGAACAATACTTGCAAATTTTATTGTTTATGCATTTTCACCTAAAACATTTAATATGGATTATCACAATGCATTATACAGTAATAACATGCAATTGGCATTTAACCTTGTGAAACAGATTAATGTAACACTTGAAGACTTATTTACTCTATTTGACAAGGTGGCATTAGGTCGTGAACACTTTAAAACATACTCACATCAAGAAATGGAAGATATACACTCAGCATTAAAGAAATGCATTATTTTTGTATTAACTTATCAATCCGCGACGTGCGAACATGGTACATCGGTTTATAGTCTTCTGGCCAAGAAATTAATTGAGCGCCGTTTGAATACTCCGGCTAAAGAGGATAAATTAGCAGTTATTACAATGAATTGGGATTCACTATTAGAGCAAGAGCTCTATCGCCACTGTAATATTATCAATTCAAGTAAATCTTCGCGTGCTCTTAAAATCTATCCGGATTTATGTTTTTATGATTATCCATTCAAAAATGATGATAAAAGATTAGTATCAACTCATATAAAAGCAAAGGGACATCGCAATATTAAACTACTCAAACTGCATGGGTCTACTAATTGGTTGGCTTGTCCAGCCTGTGGGAGAGTATTTGTAGATTATGAAGAGGATATTGCTGTGCTTGAATATGCCGTTAAGTGTACGTGTCCACACTGCCGCTCCGAGATTATAGCA
Organism: uncultured Kineothrix sp.; assembly: GCA_964463365.1. GTDB lineage: Bacteria > Bacillota > Clostridia > Lachnospirales > Lachnospiraceae > Kineothrix. Next base: position 29,264 of record CAYXCV010000019.1, on the reverse strand, counting down.
GAAAATGGTGATGATGAGCATGCTCCTAAATTACGTAGCATATTAATAACCCCCACTTTTCTAAAAGATTTAAATAATTTACATCTTAAGAATATCTGGCATAATGCATTTATTGACATTCGCGAAGCAGATCACTTGGTTTTCATTGGATATTCTTTCCCAGATGCAGATTTTGAAATGCGGTGCCTTCTGAAAAAAGCAGTAAGATCAGACACAAAGATAGATGTAGTGTTACATTGTTCAGACAATCCCCAATACTATAATGATAAATTAAAAAAGAATGGTTTTTTAAAAGCAGATATTAAAGTTTTTATGAACAAATTAAGCTTACCTGAGTATCGCTATGCCTCATTCTTTGACACTGACCGTTTACACTTATTTTATGATGGTATAGAGGAATATCTCAAAATAATGTGAAAGGAATAATATCATGACTAAGAAAGAATTATCTGGCAAAGATCTGTTATTGGCACTGTTATATTGCCCTGGTGCTAACAAAAATCTCAATGAAGAAGTTGTTGGACGCACAAGAATAACGAAAATGATTTATCTGTTTGAAAAAGAAATATACAATAAAGATTTTTTCAATAATTTACAGATTAAATTACCTGACTTTGAGCCTTATCATTATGGTCCATTTAGTAGGGAGTTATTTGATGACTTGGGGTTTTTTATATCCATCGGGTTGATTGAGGCTGCTGAAACATCAATTCCCATATCACCTGCTGACCAAAGTGAGTTAGTGTTGGAGTCTGACGATAGCATAGATGACGATTGGGCAGCGGCCACATTTGATGAGAGTACCAGCCCTGAGGTTGAACTAAAATACTCGCTCTCCACAAATGGGATAAAGTATGTAGAGGAAAATATATGGGGATTGTTCTCTACGCAACAGCAAGAAAACCTATCTGCATTCAAGACAAGAATTAATTCAATATCTCTGGACTCATTGCTAAATTATGTTTATAATAAATACCCAGAAGATACAATTAAATCGAAAATTGCAAATAAATATTTGGAAGAGGATTGAGTGAACAATGTTAGAAATTGAGATGGCAGACGCATGCTATAATTACTTAACAAAGTACGAATACAAAAATATTGTACGTGAAGTTCCCTTTTTATCACGTTGTATTGACCTTGTTCTGGTTTCAGCTACAGGAGAAGTGATTTCAATTGAATTTAAAATGAAAAACTGGCGTCATGCTATTGAACAGGCTAAAAACCATATGCTTGGGGCAGATAGAGCGTATATATGCCTACCAAATAAAAAGCCAAGTCAATCGTTGCTTGACGCATTAGAACATGCTCATATTGGACTTTATCTTTATTCTCCTAATGATGTTGAGTTAATGATAGAGGCCGTGCCGGCTCCAAGCAATAACCATAAGGTTAATGCCTTTCAATCTATGCTTAAAAACACAGTAGAGAAGCTGGCTTTGAAGGGGTAAATCGTCCAAAATAAACAGATAGTCAATTGCAAAAAAAAGCATCAGTAGTTCTGTGCTTGAGAATACTGGCTGATAGAATGACGTGAAGAATTATCGTGCCTGCTTTATTAAGCTCTTAAGATGTACTATTTTATTATATTGCCCAAATGGGAACTATTAAATTTTGGCTATCAAACGCCGATAGCCTATCCGTTGTGCAAAGTACTGCCCCTGTGCCACGCTCCAGAGAAGCCTTATCAATCACGCCAAATACTCGGGTGAGTTGGCTTTGAGGCGTGGCTGTTTTTTTAATTTCCATAGGGTACAGCCTGCCGCTGTCTTCCAGCAGAATATCTATCTCCTTAGTATCCTTATCGCGATAGTAATAAATGAAAGCTTCCCGCCCACAATTCTGATAGCTCTTGACAATCTCTGATACCACAAAATTCTCAAGAATCGCACCGCTCATTGCACCATTCATCAGAGTATCTCTATCGCTCCACTTAGTCAGATATGCCACAAAACCACAGTCGTAGAAATATAGCTTGGGTTTCTTCACCATGCGCTTAAGCATATTGTTGGAATATGGGTGGAGATAAAATACAATTCCCAGCCTCTCCAGAATTCCAAGCCAGTTTTTAGCGGTAACTTGGTCAATCCCGGCAGCATCAGAGATAGTCTTATAATTCACCATCTGCCCACACAATGCGGCTGCTGATGTGATAAAGTCCAAAAATCTAAGCGAATCAATGGTACCCGATATCTCTTTTACATCACGGTCAATATAGGTGCTGATATAGCTGGAATAAACTGCCCGATAATCACTGTACTGCCCACTGATTAGAGCAGGCATACCACCTCTGAATATACGTTCATAAAGTGCAGGTGTATCAACAGGTGTCCTCTCCTTTATCCGCTGTGACAGCTGTTCCAAATCCAGCACAAAAGGTGCTGACGTGGAACCGTAGATTTCAGCCTGTGACATGGGTGCCATATGGAGCAGGCAGATACGCCCGGCAAGAGATTCCTGTATTCCCTCCATCAGTTTGAATACCTGTGAACCTGTTAGCCAGAAATCACCGGCGCGATGGTTCCGGTCAACATGTATTTTAATATAAGAAAACAGCTCCGGTGCATACTGCACCTCATCAATAAATACCGGCGGCTTATGAATTTGCAGGAACATCTTCGGGTCATTCTTTGCCATTTGGCGCTCTGTTAAATCGTCCAGTGTAACATACTCACGTCCTATGTTCTCCTCTGCTGCCAGCTTTTGCAGCATGGTGGTTTTTCCGACCTGCCTTGGACCGGTAAGCAGCAAAGCTGGAAACTCTTTGGAAAGGCGGAGAAAAGTATCCTCCATTGCTCTGTGTATATAATTCATGAAATCACCTCTTCGTCTAAAATTATCATTTCATATATTATAGCCGATGCACTGTATATAATCAATGTGCTTTCGGCTATTATTTGTATATATTATATTTGGGACGAAAACAACTAGACCATTTAATTGCTAACAATTTTTTGCACTCACTGTTCAGCAAGCTCCCAAAGACTTGATATGCTGTCCCATTTGTTTTGCCATTCCTTCTCATTGACAATCGCATCAAATACTGGCTCAAGAAAAACTTGTATCTCTTTTATCACAACACCAAAGTGGAGTGAATTATTTTTAATGTTTTTCAAGAAATATCGCCACTTAACGTGCATATCGGGGTCATCGGCGAGTTCTATAACGCGTTGAAAGCTATTTTTCTCATAAGGGGTCCCTCGATTTTGCAATGTTTCAAATATTGCCGTTTGCAATTTTACTCCATCAAAATCAAATCTCTGAGCTAAATAATAAATATCATAAAAGTCTTTCATTCGTCCTGTCAGTTCATATCGTTGAAGAATTGCATCAAATTTTTCAGCAATTGTACTCTCCAATGAATATGTGTGAACTTCGGGAAGTTCAAAATCAGGTAGTTGTGTACTTATTTTTCTTACTTCAGCTTTCGGAATAATAACATCACCAACCCCAATATCAACATTAAACGGCACACGTACATTTTTGATTTTACCTATCACTTGTGTGCTGATACCTTTATATTTTCGCTGTGGAGATATTTCTTCAAATTCTTTTGCTGTCATTTCAATATAATCATTGCCTGTTGGCACAGAAAGAATTTCTTCAATCATCTTCTTAACATCTTTTATCGAATTGGCTTGATGTCTGAGCAAGAAATCCACATCAATGGTTGCACGACTTTCAAAATTTGTCAGAGTATAGATGAATAATCCACCCTTAAGAATAAGATTTGAATTGTATGGTGACTTTGATAGCTTACGCAAAAACTCTTCCTGCATAAAGAGCTGTAGGCATTGCTGATAACTAACCTTAGAAGCCTTCGCTTTGTTTTTAAGTTTTGCAAGAACAGATGCTGCAATATCAATCATCACAACCACACTCCTATCAAGTCTTTTACTTTTCTTTGAACCCTTAATTCTCTTGCATACTGCAAAAGGTTAGGGATGTTTTTTTTTGAATCTTTTACATAATTCTGAATTGCCTTATTAAACACTTCTCTATCCATGCGATTCATATTTTTAAGACAATCACAAATTGTACGGTCTTTGTCGTAAATACGCACTGGGGTTTCATCAATCATTCCTGAGGTTTCACCTATCGACAATAGATAAGACTCTGTACGATATGCTTTTATAAAAGGATAATCAATTTTAACACGTTGCTTAGAAACATTTTTATCTATAGCCAAATGCCACTCGGCAGGATTTCTGTCACTATACCCATAATAGAAAAGAGCTGTATTCATGCAGAGAATTGCATCAGGAAACAGGCTGTTGATAATAACAACCTCACTGCTATTTGACTCATCAATCCAGTGATAATATCCACGTCTTACTTTCTCAATCAATCCTTCACTTAATAGCTTTTGGATATCGGCATAATATATTTTATAAGAAGTTAGTTCAGCAGTACTCAATACATTGTTATGTTTTTTAAATGCTTCCTTAATTCTATTCATCTTGGTCATGTGCTCACCTCTACTAAACCAATCCCTATTTTGTCAATCAATGGGTGCTTTGATATAGCGTACCCGATTTATCTACAGAAGTCAATTGCCAAACGGCAAAGTTTGCATGTTTGATAAGTTATGTCTGTCAGCCTGTTGGTACAAGGGGTACGTTTTCTATTCCAATTCTCAACTAATATAAAGGCTATACCATAGATAATTAAAGCTGTTGCAATTACCGCCGGAGTATGAAGATGGGCTTCAATATAATCATCAAACAATATTGTTACAATAGCTCCCGGTATACAAGCCACAATTACTTTAAACCATGTGGAAAAGACTTCTTTTTTGATAATTGATTTTTGTCTGTCTTTGAACTGAAAAGGAAACATCTTATTCCAAAACATTATGACAACAGCTAAAATTGCTCCAAGCTGTATAATAACGAAAAACATTTCTTTAAAAGCATCGCTCATATTAAGCGAGAGAAACTCATCAACAAGTAGCATGTGTCCTGTACTGCTGATGGGCAGCCATTCCGTAATGCCCTCTACAATACCAAGAAAAATCACTTTTAAAACTTCTACAAAATCTAATGTCATTATTTAAAATCCTCCTATTTGTTATCAACAACGGTAGCAACAGCCTAATTATGTGTCAAACAGTGGATATAAGCAAGAAACCTATCGTCACAATATAAAAAACCTCCGACACTATTCGTGTCAGAGGTTTATCATCAAGGAACTAAGCCGTTTTATTCAATAAACTAATCTTTATAAAAAGTAAAATCTTTATCATGAAAAAAATAAACATAAGAGATGTAGCATAAGGGTGACGCGTCGCAATAAATGCAGCTATTGTAAATGCTTGCAAAAATATAGAACATATTTTACTGATATTCAGCCATTTATGATTACCGTAATGTTGTATGAATAGTTGGGTGACACCTAATACCGCTATCAGGATGGGCAAAACTAAAAATATTAAGGTTGTAATAGCGGACGTATCACGAAGTGCAAACAAGTTTACCATACCAATAAACTCACTATCCTCTTGATATTGTCCGTACAGCGGCAGAAACAGAAAGGTCAATGCCGTTAAATCCAAAATTCCAAAAATCAAGCTGAATATTTTACTTATATTCGTGCGATTTTCATTTTCGGCAAGAGAAATCAGTTCCTCACCTGACAACAAATCATCAATGGATACCGAAAAAAGTGTTGATATGCTTTTGAGGGAATCAATATTTGGGTATCCTTTGCCGCTTTCCCATTTTGAAATAGCTGTTCTGGAAACATAAAGTTGTTCCGCTAATTGCTCTTGTGTTAAATTATTTTGTTTTCTGAGTCGCTGTAATTTTTCATTAAACTCCATGACTGTTCTCCAGATCTTTTTTATCTTTCCTGCGTTGCTGCAATATCAACCTTCTACATCTTAATATATTTCGTGCTTCTCGAACTACCGATTTTCTTTATTTGTCCGTCTTTAATCATTGCTCCAAGTACTGCTTCAACAGTAGTTGGGCTTACATCGGGCAATATCTTGCAGATTTCTGCTTTTGAAATCGGGGTCAAGCTGTTTAGCACCGTTGCTTCAACACGAGATTTTTTCGTGATACGCTTACCGTGAACGACTGCAAACCGTTTGTCCAATTCCTTGTAGCACATATAGAGCGTTGACAAAAAGTTTTCAATGAAAGGAAAGTAACTGTTTTCGTTTGTATCCCAACCAGTAGAAGATTGCTTTAACGCTTCATAATAGTAGGCTTTATAAGCGTTAATTTGTTCTTCAAAAGAAACGTATTTTCCTGCATCAAACCCATTCTTGTAGAGCAGCAATAAGCTGAGTAAGCGTGACATTCTGCCGTTGCCATCACGAAACGGATGTATGCAAAGAAAGTCAAGAATAACGCAAGGTATAAGCAATAGCTGACTGATATAACTATTACTTCTGGCATCCATATAGGCAAGTTCAAGTTGCTCCATTGCTGCTGCGGTTTCCGTGGCAGGGGTTGGTTTGAAACGGACTTTCCTGTTACCGTCAGCATCCACTTCCAGAATTACATTATCATCTGTCTTATACTGACCACCGAACTCATAACCCGTAAAGGACATCATAATCTCGTGTAAACGAAGTATATCACGCTCACGAAAATCAATGTATTCGTATCCAAGATGAATCTCATTGAGTGCGTCCCTGTACCCTGCAATCTCAGTTTCGTTGTGATTTAGAGGAGCACTATTTTGGTTTACAATCGCCGCAATACGTTCATCGCTTGTAATAATACCCTCAATTTCATTAGAGCTTTTTACCGACTGCACCTTTGCGACCACTTCAAGTTCGGTAAAAATTTGTGCATATTCCTCCTTACGGACACCTGCCATTGTCTTAAGTGATGATATATTTGAAGTTAAATTGATTAATTTTGCGGGCAGAAAGCCATTTTCTAAAAAAGAATAGTCAAACTTTCGCATATTGAAACCTCCATTTCTGCATATATTATAGCAATTTATATGCAGAAAATCAATATAAGTGCAGAATTTAATGCATACATTCTATAATTATTATGTGCAGAAACAGTACTTGGTATGCAAAGACATAGTTTTTATCACAATTGTTTACTTTTGCACATACTTGAAGTATGATAGTTGTATGAAAGTTGGTGAGTGATTTGGAGTACGAAAAAAATTTAAAATTACTTTTAACTGAAAATAAAGGTATCTTGATGGCAGCCAAAGCCTTGGATGCTGGTATTTCAAAATATCATTTTTACAAATATGTGAAATCGGAAGGATTAGAGAAAGCGGCTCCCGGGATTTATCTTTCACCAGATGCCTGGGGAGATGACCTTTTCATTTTACAAGCGAGATATTCCGAGGTCATTTTCTCCCATGAAACGGCTCTTTACCTTCTGGACATGGCTGATCGGGAGCCAATGCAGATTACGGTCACGGCGAAGGGAAAATACAATGCCCCGAAGCTTACCAAGCAGGGCATCAAAATTTACCGCATCAAACCAGAACTTCACACCCTGGGCGTCTGTGAGATGCCGTCTCCCGGAGGACACCAGCTCCGTGTGTATAATGCGGAGAGAACAATCTGTGACATTATCCGCAGCCGCAGCAACATTGAAATCCAGGATTATCAGACTGCACTAAAGAGCTATCTGCGACGAAAAGAGAAAAATATCCCCTTGCTCATGGAGTACGCAGAGGAATTTCATGTGGCGGCTATTTTAAGAAAATACTTGGAGGTAATTTTATAATGATTCATACGTCCCGTCAACTCAAGGCGCTGGTGCGAAATCTCTCAAAGGGAATAGTATGCAGGCGCAGATTTTAATTCGTAATTACATCATGGAGCGTTTTTTAGAGAGGCTTTCCTTGTCGCCCTACCGTGGAAATTTTATTTTGAAGGGCGGTATGCTGGTATCGGCTATGGTAGGACTGGATACACGCAGCACGGTTGATATTGATACTACCATCAAGAATCTTTCGCTGACTGTGGAAAGCGCTGAAAATATATTGGCAGAGATTATCACTATTCCCGTAGAGGACGACGTACTATTCAAAATTGAGTACATCAGCGAGATTATGGATGAGACAGAATATGGAGGCATCAGAGTCACCATGTCAGCCACCATCGACACAATGAAAACCCCTATGAAGCTGGATATTTCCACTGGGGATCGGATCACTCCAAAAGAGATTGAGTATCAATTTAAGCTAATGTTTGAAGACAGGAGCATTTCCGTTCTAGCTTATAATCTGGAAACGGTGCTGGCCGAAAAGCTAGAGACTGTGCTAAGCCGTGGGATCACCAACACGCGTCTGCGTGATTTCTACGACCTCTATATACTCCAGCACGATTGCACCCAGACCTTTGACAAAAAGACTTTATTAACAGCCTTCCAAACTACTTGCACCCATCGTGGCTCACAGGCCGCAGTGAAAAAAGGTATCGAAACGTTGCATAAAGTGAGAGCGAGTGTTGAAATGCAAAATCTTTGGAAGGCCTATCAACGAAAGTTTTCATATGCCGAGGATATTTCATGGGAGGCGATTATGGATCCAGTTTGTTCTCTGTCCGAGAGCTGTATCTCTGCATTCTGATAGCCATTATTAAGAAACAATGTTGCCCCTTTTTCTTACCATACATTACTCTGCAACTGGATATTCATTACATAATAAACGATATGGCTTTTCATCCTCTTCTATTTGAGGAAACCGTCCTACATTTTCATGAAATCTATTGTCTGTATTATCGTCATTACACTGACTTACTTCACCTATCAGTACAGGACCGGAACCGGATTCAACTTCGAAATCATGATACATATATGGATGAATACTGATGCTCTGTCCTGGTTTTAAAACGATTTGCGTTCCGGCAGCAACTACTTGTTCCACACCATCTAAATGTACATGAACCGGGTTGATTTTATCCAGTTCCTCTTCTTTGGTAGAATTATAAACACGTATTAAGAGATTTCCTCCACCTCTGTTAATGATGTCTTCCATCTTATTCCAATGAAAATGCATGGGTGAATACTGGCTTTCTTTGATATATAACAGTTTCTCTGCATATGTTTTCGGATATTTGTCCTTTAGCTTCAAATTCCCGTTGCGAAGTGTAATTAAAGAAAAACCTACTTTTTCAAAATCACCTAATCCATAATCTGTGATGTCCCAGCCCAGCATATTGTCTCTAATCTCATCATATTCGTGTCCTTTATTTTCCCATTCCTCCGGTGTTATATGGCAGAATGGTGGTAAAGAAAACCTATACTCTTGAATCATTGCTTCCATTTCTTTTAATGCTTTGTTGATTTCACTTCTCTTCATTCTTAATCTCCCTTCCTTTGTTTAAATTACACATTGGAAAATCCCTCTGATTCTGCTTTCAGGTTCTTAGCTATTGTGCTGTTCTCCGCCATCTCTGTATTTACCTTTTCTATCGCTGCTACGAACTGTTCCAGATTTAAGTTTACATTGAATACCCCGTTTGCACTTTCGTCTACCGCAGTATTAATTCCAGTTATGGATTCCGTTATTTCAGTAATGTTTTTAAGAATTTGTCCTGCGTCCCGCATACATTTACTCATAGACTGATCAATGTGAATCGCATCTTCTTTATATTGCTTTCCGCTTTGAGCAAATACTTCATAATCTTTTATTACAGAATCGTTAATATATTCCATAATATTTTTTGATTCCCCAATTAATTCATTTACTGCCTCAATCACTGTCTCATTAATAGATTGAATGTCATTGGCTGTCTGTCTGCTGGAGTCTGCCAACTTTCTGATCTCATCTGCTACAACGGCAAATCCTTTTCCAAAAGCACCTGCTCTGGCAGCTTCAATAGATGCGTTTAATGCCAATAGATTGGTTTGTGAGGAAATACTCAGAATATTCTCTGTAAGCTTTGTTACCTTCTCTACACTCTTACTATTTTCTACTGCTGATTCTAGTTTTTCAGTAATATCTCTGATGATCTTACTTGTTTCTTCTGTATTTTCTCTTGCAACCGCCTCAAGATTAATTGCTCTTTCTCTCATGATCCTAGCATATTCTGCACCTTCCTGGGTACTTTCCGACATTTCCTTTACCTTGTCTTCAGCCAGAACGGTGTTTGATACAACTGTATTGGAATTGGTTGCGACTTCTTCCATAGTTGCTGCAAGCTCCTGCATAATCGCAGAAATATCATTTGCACTGTCATGTGAAATTGAAACACTTTCTGTAACATTTCCCACAATACTATCAAGACTGTCGACGTTCGTAATGATTTTTGACATAATCCTTTGTAAAGTTTCAATGAATTTATTGATCCCCTTTGAGGACTCCCCAATTTCATCATTGCGTAAAATTGTCAATCTTTGTGTCAAATCTCCCTGTCCGTCATTAATAGAATTGATGATTTCGTTTAATTGTTTCTTTTGCTTTTTTAAAGGTCTTACAACATATTGTAAAATCATAATCACAGTAAGAATCAGCGCCAGAACTATAATTATTATCATAACAAAGATGTATTTTATATTGTTATTATATACTTCGTTCTGCTGGTCTCTCAGTCCATTGATTCTTTCTGTATTTTCCTTGCATAATTTACTGATATTATTCGTAATGGTATCGGACTTTAACCCCAGATTCCAACTAATCATATCTACGGAAGAAGATACACCTTCACTGACTACATCGGTGATTCCTTGAATAACAACTTCATATTCTTCGATTCCTTTAACAATATCTTTATATGTAGCTTGTGAATTCTTGCTGAAACCAGTTATGTGTTTTTCCAGTTCCTCACTGCTGTTTTTCATGTTGATAAATGATTTCTCTACCATATCAAGACATTTATTTTTCGTATCCGGATCAGCTGAAACGCAATATATTAGTACCTGTTTTTGGATGCTTTCCAGTTCTTTATCAATATTATCAGTTAGACTAACCGTTAATAACCCATCTTCTGTAATCATTTTACTACTTTTTTGATTAAAGTTCAAAGCAGCATAGGACGAAACTATACCTATGAGTGATGCAATTCCCAACACAAGTACCGGAATGATGATAACTAAAAAAACACTTTTATTTTCTTTTATTTTCTTTTTTTTAGTTTGTTGCTTTATATTCTTTTTTTTAAATTTTATTTTCATCTTCCACCTCAAGTATTTAAAAAACTGTTAATCTTGACCTCGATACTGTTTTATCATTTCTGTTACTTCTTCCGGTTCTGGCATTACTTTTAATGCACCATTTCTTGTTGTAATAATCGAAGCCGCGCCATTAGCAAATGTAAGCATTTCTCTCAAATCCTCTTCCTGTAAATTATGAAGTCCTTTTTCTATTATGTAATGTAGGATACATCCGCTGAATGTATCTCCTGCACCTGTTGTTTCAATCGTATGTTTCTGCAAAAATGGTTCTACTTCTATTATGATTTCCTTACCATTTGAAGCTGGCTGTTTATAATATGCTCTGCTTCCTTTTTTTCCAAGGGAAACTGTAATAAGAGGAATATCACATATCTCACGTATTTTCTTAACACCTGCAGTGTAGTCTTTCTCACCAGTCAGCCATTGAATCTCGTTATCGGCAATTTTCAACACATCACACTTTGTGAGCCCATAAAGCACCTGTTCTTTGGCATCTTCCGGGCAATTCCAGAGAGGTTCTCTTAGATTCGGATCGAAGGAAATAATTGCTCCTGCCTTCTTTGCTTCCTCAATTGCAAATTTTGTTGCCTCTCTTACGTCTTCATGTGTCATGGATATTGTTCCAAAATGAAACACTTTGGTATCACGCAATAAATCTACATCTATATCTTGTTTTTTTAACATCATATCTGCACCAGGGTTACGATAAAAGGAAAAGTCTCTGTCTCCATCTTCGAAGGTCTGTACAAATGCCAGTGTAGTTCTTGCATCTTTGTCAATTATAAGATTTCTTGTATCAATACCGACCTCGTCCAGCACCTTTTTAAGTTTATGACCAAAAATATCATCTCCTACTTTGCCGATAAATCCAACTTTTCGGTTAAGCTTATTTAAAATCGCCAGAACATTACATGGTGCTCCTCCGGGATTTGCCTCAAACAGAGAATTTCCTCTTTCAGAAACACCATTATTTGTCATATCAATGAGCAGTTCCCCTAATGCAATAACATCATATGCCTTTCTCATTTCTGTTTTTCTCCATCCTCTTTTTCATATAATTCAATTTATTTGAATTCTTTTATAAAGAAAGGGCAGAGGAATATATCCCCTGCTCTTCTTCATAAGAATACACATAATTTAAGAACATAGATAGTAATTATTTTAAAAGTGCAAGACGATCAGGATCGTTTGCAAATGCTTCTTTTGCATTTTCCTTTGTAACAATTACTGGAGGAAGTTCATAAATTGAAACATCAATTTTACCATTGTTTACTAATACATCTGTTACAGGCATTCCTTCTCCTGCTTGTAGGGATTTAATAATTTCAACAGTTTTTCCTACAAGTGCATCGGTAGGTTTCGCAACAGTTGAGTACTGTCTTCCTGACCAAACCCATTCAACAGATTCATTTTCTGCATCAAGTCCTGAAACGACTGGTATGTTCTGTCCAGCATTTTCACAAGCAGTGATGATTGCACGAGCAATACCATCGTTTGGTGAAAGAGCGCCGTGGATTTCAATGTCTGAGTAAAAACCGGAAAGCAGGGAATCCATACGGGTCTGTGCTTTAGAGTTATCCCAATCTATAGTTGCGCATTGTGTAAAGTCTGTCTGTCCTGATACAACAACAAGCGTACCATCATCAATCTTGGGCTGAAGTACTGACATTGCACCTTTGAAGAAGTTTGGTGCATTTGGGTCAGCAGGACCACCGCCAAATAATTCAATATTGTAAGGGCCTTCGCCTTTTTCTTTTGCTAAACCTTCAAGTAATGCCTGACCCTGTAATTCACCGGTTTTAACACTACCGAACTGTACTACACCGTCAACGCCTGTTGTATTTTCCAGAAGACGATCATAACCGATTACATAGATGCCTGCGTCTTTTGCTTGCTCAAGAACTGAGCCAAGCTGTGATCCATCAACAGGACCAACAACGATAACCTTTGCTCCATTTTCAATCATGGATTCAATCTGCTGTTGCTGCTGTGGAACCTTCTGATCAGCTGCCTGAACCAGTACGTTAAATCCTTCTGCTTCTAACTGCTCTTTGAACATTGTCTCAGCCTCTTTCCAGTTCTGAGTACCAAGCCATGGCAAAGAAACACCAATTGTTGCGCCTTCTTCAAATCCAGCGCCTGCAACGTTGGCATCCGCATCATTTGAAGGTGCTGCTTCTTCTACCGCTGCCTCTGTTGTTACTTCACTTGCTGCTTCTGCTGTGCTTTCTGTAGCTGCTTCCTGATTGTTTGCCCCACACCCTGTTAATGCTGCTACTGTCATAGCAGTTGCAATCACTAAGGACAAAAGTTTTTTCTTTCTCATAGAAATCCTCCTTTGGGTCTATTGACCATCCTATTATTATTATATAAGGCCCGGTTGACTATACTTTTCACACTGCCAACAGGCATACCTCCATAATTTAATCTTTTTAAGAAATTGCTTTTCGATGATGAAAATAAACATCAAAAGCAACTGCTGCAAGTAATACAAATCCTTTAATTACCTGAGTACGATCGGCTCCAACACCCATAAGCATAAGTCCGTTATTTAATACAGCCATTACCATACCACCGACCATAGTAGCCATAATTGTTCCAACACCGCCGGATACGGATGCTCCACCTATAAATACAGATGCGATAGCATCCATTTCCCAAGAAGTACCATCCGCAGGTCCTGCTGCCGTAGATCTGCCTACGAACAGGATTCCTGCTACTGCTGCAAGAAATGACATATTCATCATAGTAAGAAAATAGGTTCTCTTCACATTAACACCTGATAAAGCCGCTGCACTCTTGTTACCACCAACCGCATATACGTGACGACCAAATTTGGTACGCTGGGTAATTGTATGATAAACAATAATTAAAATAAGTAGAATCAGACCTGGTACCGGGAATGAAGTACCTTCACGCCCTGCTCCGAAAAGCCATGTGAAATATCCTATAAGAGAGCTCATTAATACAATTCTTACAACAACCGGCCACAGTGCTTCTTTCTTACCAGTTACATTTGCGGAACGTGTATACTTACGTAATTGTGTAAAGATATAAGCTGCAATCCCAATCATACCTAACAATAAGGTAGAATTATTTATACCAGTAAATGTCGGACCCCAATCTGGCAGATATCCGGCACCAAACAATTTTAATTCAGGAGGAGCCGGTACGGAAATAGACTGTGATATCCATATCACGCCTCCACGGAAGATCATCATACCGCCTAAGGTTGTAATGAATCCGGGAATTCCCAGTTGAGACAGAAAGAAACCATGCCAAGCTCCTGCCAAAAGTCCGATTGCAATTGCTACAAAAATTGCTATCCACCAGGGAAGATTGAATTCACGCGCTGCAAGTGCCATAGCCATTCCTGAAAAACCAGCTACCGATCCAACCGACAAGTCAATCTGTCCAATTACTATAACCATTAACATTCCAAGTGCCAGTACCAACACATATGCATTACCGGATATCAGATTTTGGAAGTTGGAGGAGGTTAACATTCTTCCTCCCGAAGCAATATTGAAGACCGTGATAAGTAATGCTAAAGCAAGTACCATGGTATATTGACGGAGATCACCGCCTAATACTTTCTTTATATATTTCATGATGTATTTCCACCCTTTCCTAATTAAGATTGTTCCTGAGAAGTAATTGTCATTTTTCTCATCAGTGTTACCTGGTCAGCCTCGCTTCTGTCCAATACCCCTGTAATCTTACCCTCGAATATGGTATATATTCTATCTGCCATGCCCAATAATTCCGGTAATTCAGAAGAGACGAAGATAACTGCTTTTCCCTGGTCTGCAAGTGCGTGAATCAGACGATATATTTCATATTTAGCACCAACATCGATTCCTCGTGTAGGCTCATCAAGAATCAAAACATCCGGTTCGGTAAACATCCATTTGGCTAAAACAACTTTTTGCTGATTTCCTCCTGATAATGTATTTACTGAAACATCCGTATTTGGAGCTTTGATTTTCAAAGATTCACGAAGATCTTCAGCAGCTGCAAGTTCTTTATCTGCATCGAGTAAACCATTTTTCGTAATTGAATCCAGATTGGCGGAAACAACTGTTTTGCGGATGGTATCCAGTAGATTCAGTCCAAGACTTTTTCGGTCCTCAGGAACATAAGCAATACCATGTTTAATAGCGGATTCAACATGAGTAATATTAACCTCTTTACCTTTAATCTTAATGGTTCCGCTTTTATAAATTCCATAGTTCCGTCCGAAAATAGAACGCATCAATTCTGTTCTTCCTGCACCCATAAGTCCGGCAAATCCAACAATTTCACCAGCCCTTACATTAAAACTGGAGTTTTTACAGAGCATACGACCCTCAACTTGTGGGTCTTCTACACACCAGTCAGATACTTCAAAAATAACTTCACCTATATTTGATTCATGTTCCGGATATCGATTCTCAATGGAACGTCCTACCATGGAACGTATAATTTTATTTTCATCAACATGACCCGCTTCCACTTCGTAACCATCAACAGTAAGTCCATCCCGAAGTACCGTAACATAATCTGCAATTTCTGCAATTTCATTAAGCTTGTGAGAGATCATAATACAAGTAATATCTTTTGTTTTTAGCTCCCTCATCAAATTCAATAAATTCTGAGAATCTGCTTCATTCAGTGCAGAAGTTGGTTCATCAAGAATCAGAAGCTTAACATTTTTCGACAATGCCTTGGAAATTTCCACCAGTTGCTGCTGACCCACACCCAAGTGTTTAATGGGTGTATTCGGATCTATAGAAAGACCCACACGATCAAGCATTTCAACGGTACGCTGTCTAACTGTATCCCAGTCAATTAATCCATGCTTAACTATTTCATTTCCCATAAAAATATTTTCACTTATGGATAACTCCGGAATCATGGTCAACTCCTGATGGATAATTGCAATACCTGCATTCTCTGATTCCTTAATATTTTTAAATGTCATTTCTTTTCCCATATATATGATTCGGCCATCGTAAGTGCCGTGAGGATATACACCGGACAAAACCTTAACCAAGGTCGATTTCCCCGCTCCATTTTCCCCACAAATAGCATGGATTGAACCGCGGCGCACTTCCAATGTAACATTATCAATCGCCTTTACTCCCGGGAAAACCTTTGTAATACCTTGCATCTGAAGGATAAAAGGATTTTTCTCCATAGCTTAAACTCACCTTCCTGTATACCTGCGTTATCTAGCAGGTAAGTATTTATTGTAATAAGTAACACTTCATAAATAGAGTCTTTATCGATTCTCAATAGACAAATACTCGCTCGGTCTTCTCAATACTCTGTCCGTTGCTATTGCAGCTGCACCATATAAAGTGGAGTCAACCGGCAAATTTGATAACTTAATCTGTACCTTATTATGTAATTCAGGAATTGTTCGTTGCTTTACTACTTCCTTGATGGTAGGTAAAAGCAGGTCACCTCCCTGGGATACACTATCACCAATAACGATAATATCCGGATTATATGCATTGATCAAAGTAACACAGCCGTAGCCAATATATTCTGCAATTTCATGAACTACTTCCAGAGCTTTTTCATTCCCATTCCGTGCCGCATCAAAAACAGCATTACAGGCTTCCGCTCTATTCTGGTACTCTTTTACAAAATACTCCGGTACTTTTTGATGCGCCATCTTCAGCATGGCCGGGGCTGAACAGTACATTTCCAAGCAACCATAATTACCGCATTCACAACGTGGTCCATGAACATCTACACTTATATGTCCAAGTTCACTGCCAGTTCCCTGCATGCCCAATAATAGATTTCCGTTTTCAACAATTCCAGATCCTAAACCTTCTCCGTCCAGCAAATACGCTAATGTATGTAATGGTTTTTTATGATCTCCAAACCACCATTCTGCCAGTGCTCCTGCATTGGCATCCTGCTCAATGAAAAGTGGTTTATTGAACTCATTTTTAAATTCTTTAATAAAGTTGATGTTATGCCAGATTGGCATTCTGGTTATCATTGCAATGCGACCCTCTTCCCTTAAATAGGGACCTGGTAATGCAAGCCCGATAGCTACAACATTCTCATATTCTCTGAGCATGTCGTTTATCTGTTCTTTCATGGCAGAGAGTACAACCTGTTCATCCTGGTCAATACTGTACTCTGTTTCCTTCTGGGTATATACCTTCCCCATAATATCAAATACTCCTACCGCAAACATATGCCGGGCAAATTTCACACCAATAACCTGATTTTTTTCTGCATTCAATTTCAATCCGATAGATCGTCGATTTCCACTGCCTTTTATGCTACCCACTTCTGTTACAATGTCCATTTCAATCAGCACTGCTACTATTTTAGTAATAGAAGCCTGGGTGAGACCCATTTGCTTGGCTATATCTGCTCTGGAACAAATTTCATTCTGCTGCAGTATTTTGACAATGGCAGAGCGATTCATTTCAGTTAAATCACTATTGTTATTTCCTACTGTATTTTTAATCACATCCTACCCTAATCCTTTCTTTTATTTATCTTTGATACTTTACTGTCTTAATTGATTAACTCTGTTAACATATTAACTCCGTTATGTCATTTTGTCAATAATATATCTAAATATAAAATAATTTTGTATATTTTAACAAAATTTACATTGCACCTTTGGTAATCTTTCACATATGTGCATGGTAAAATGCTTTTTCTATACACTTATACTATAGTAAGCATTTTGATTTTTTTGCTGAGCGATGGGAAAAAGGATGTTTTACTGATATAATAATTAGGAAGATAGCGAATTATAGAAAATCTAAATGTCAGATAGGAGAAATTTTTATGAATAAAATAGTTTTTAGTGATGTGGATGGTACGTTATTGAATTCAAATCACCAAATTACTTATCGAACAGAAGATGCAATCAAAAAGTTACAGAAAAAAAATATCCCTTTTGTTATCATCTCCGCAAGAAGTCCTTCCGGTATTTACCCAATTCTTGAGGAATACCAGTTATGCTGTACTATTATTTCATATAGTGGTAGCTTGATTTTAAATGAAAACAGAGAAGTTCTTCTACATCGTGGAATGTCAAAAATGAAAGTCAAAAAACTGATTTCCTATCTGGAAGAAAATCAGTTCGACATGGCATGGTGCGTTTATTCTCTTGATGATTGGGTTGTAAAAGATAAAAATGATCCAAGAATTATAAATGAGGAGACTATCGTAAAGGCAGTATCTAGGCAGGGCAGCGTAGACAGTATCATAGATGATAAAATAAATAAAATTCTATGTATATGTAATCCCACTGAAACATTAAAAATAGAGACGAAGCTAAAAGCAGACTTTCCTGGCTACTCCATAGTAAAGTCCTCCGATATTTTATTAGAGATTATGGAGAAGAATATAACTAAGGCGACTGCTGTAGAAACACTATGCTCATTATGGAATATTCCACTTGAGGAAACGATTGCTTTTGGGGATCATTATAATGATATTGAAATGCTTAAGTTGGTCGGCCAAGGATTCCTGATGGCAAATGCTCCCAAGGAACTGAAAGAACTGATTTCCCTCCAGACATTGGATAACGATCAAGATGGAATCCACCATGCACTTTTGAAGCTGGGTCTGATAGATTAGCCAAATCCAGCTAAATTTTGTAGTCACGCAATTCTTCCGGCATATCTTCTGTTGACATTTCCTTGACCTTAGCCTCCGTACCATCGGCAAGAGCTGTATCATAATACCAGCACTTATACTTAATCATATTCATCGTACCCTGCAGCGCTTCCATCTGTTTTTCTACTTCTTCAAGGCGCTCGTAAAACATATTCCGACGCTTTTCCAGCGAAGCATCCCCATCCTCACACCAATCCAAAAACAGTTTGATATCCTTAATGGACATGCCGCTGTTTTTAAGACAATCAATAACCTTAATTGTATTCACCTCTTTATCGGAAAATATCCGAATCCCGCCGTTGGTACGCTGCATATTTGGGAACATACCCTCCCGGTCATAGTAACGAAGGGTGGATATTGCAATGTTTGTGCTGTTTGCCACTTCACCAATGGAATAGCTCATAGTTTTATCTCCTATCTCATTTAATATTTTTAAAAAAGCCTATTGACCTGAACCTAACTTTAGGTTCTATAATCAGAATATACTGAAATGACCGACGAGGACTGCGCTGCAATTTTTGACAAGTCCTATCGCTAAATACATTATAACAAGTGCTCCCGATTTGATGTAGTTGAATTGGGAGCATATATTTCAAAGGAGGAAACAGATTTGAATATCGTAGTTTTAAACGGAAGCCCACGCCCAAAAGGAAACACCGCCGCAATGGTACAGGCTTTTACCGAAGGAGCAACAGAAGCTGGGCATCAGGTAACTGTAGTAAACATTGGCAACAAAAAAATCGGAGGCTGCAAGCACTGTGATTATTGTCATACAAAAGAAAAAGGGACGTGCATACAAAAAGATGATATGCAGGAAATTTATCCTGTTCTGAAAGAAGCAGAAATGTTAGTAATCGCATCCCCCATCTATTATTTTTCCATGACAGGTCAAATGCATTGCACAATCGAGCGCATGTATATTTGGGATGTAATGCCTAATATTAAAAAGGCTGCTCTTATTCTAAGTGCTTTAGAAAGTGGTTTTGAAGCTCCCATACAAACCTACAAGGATGCCTTTATTGATTACATGAATGCAGAAGATATGGGGATCATCACTGCTGTTGGAAGTGAACACAAGTCAGAAAAGAAGTTGGAGGAAGCCCGACAATTGGGCAGACTCGTATTGAATCGCGTATAAGTTCAAAGTTCATAAAGAGTATATCTTGG
>CAYXCV010000019.1:0-9248 GCA_964463365.1 uncultured Kineothrix sp. | reverse complement strand
TATATCTTGGGAGTGGTTTAAAGTTTTATAACAAGTATGTATGTTGGGATAGAATAATACATTTTTTATCGGGTATAACTTTTGTCAGTTTAGGAATTGCACTATCTAATAAAATAGCAAATTTAAATAAGTTTAGTATACTTTTTTTCTGTCTCACATTGGCTGCTCTTTTCCATATTATATGGGAAATTGCAGAGTATATTGTTGATAGTATTACGCATTCAGATCATCAAAGGTGGCAAAAACATCATAAAAAGACGGTAAACCATAAACCCGAATCAGCTATTCAATCAGCTGGTCTTGTGGATACTATGAATGATACTATTGTTTGCATGATAGGTGCAATATCCGCTTGCACAGTTTGGTGGTTTATATTATAGAAATAATCCTGCATCGGATCACGTTCTAAATTCCATGATAAAAATCTCATTTTTCTTATCAAAAGAAAAGCCACAGGACAACAGTGTATAGCAAGATGCCTTATTTTCCGGTTCAGGCTGCACAATGATACGCTTTGCGCTTTTTTGTAATTTAATTTTATTAATTAATGCTTGTATTACGGCTTTTCCATAGCCCTTACCAAGATATTCTTTATCGCCAATCAGATAGTCGATACTGTAAGTGCCGTCTATCTTAGTATTGCCATGCCAGTCTTCGCCGCTGTTATGGTATTCGTAGAATTGACAAAATCCAATCTTTTTACCATCTACCTCTACTATGAAATGATGTAAAAATGAAAATTCACTGTTTCTCTTTTTGACCTCATCAATCCAATCTAACGGGTCATGATACCATGCAGATACATGAGGTAAATATATTCATTTTTCAAATAGAGGAACATCCTCGTCACAAAATTGCCGCAGTATTAACCCTTTCAATTTATCTTTCTCCTTTTAATTAGTAAAATATCCTTTTACTTTGAGTTGGACAGGTACAAAGCCGTTATCATTCATCGGGAGCTTATTTCCGCTCAGGAAATACTCAACTATCTTGATGGGCTGCCAAACCAATCAGACTTATTAGACTATTATGTTATTGCTTTTAATTCAGGCGCCTTCAATTGGGATCTGACCGGTTGGATCAACCATCCAAATAGACGATATTGAATTTGAAAAATTGATGGAAACATAGATAAAATAACATACTAAATAACATACTAAATATTTTACTTTGTCCCCATTTAATGGTATACTAATAAACAATATTAAGAACATGGAGTGCATAAGATAATTATGGAAAGATTCCTAAAGATTTTTATGAGTATACCATCCGAGAGAAAAAAAGGGTTCGAAGAGGACTGTATTAAAAAAAATTTAAGTCGGTTCTCTATATTACCTATTTTTAATATTATTACACAAATCAGTTGCATTTTTATTTATATGTTTATCCCACAATTTATCCGGAAAAACCCACTTTGAACTTTGCCTTTTATATCACATTCTCCAGTGTCTATATTATATTAAATACAACAGCTTTTTTTGTACTTAACTATTTGAAGAGACATCCGGGAGGATCTAGGCGTTACCGCGATTCTTCCAGGGCAATTGATTTATTCCTTATAGGATATACGCTGCTTGAGTCTATTCAGGTTTTATTTGAACTGTCTATTTCCGGCAACCTTTACCGCTTCCTTGCTACTTTTGTAGTCGTATCATTTATGCCTGTTATCAGCCGCAGGAAACGATTTCTTAACATGACACTTTATCTTTTGGTTTCAGAAGGTTCACTGTTATATATGCTTTACGTTCAGAATATACCTATGTACAGCTACCGCGAGATTATTTTTGTATTCTACTGTGCCTGTCTGTTGGCTGCTAATATTATGTACTCCAGCACAATCAGGAACTATATTCTGCATATAAGCTTAATAGAATCCAATGAAAAGCTCAAACAGCTGAATGAACTGCTGGAAAAGCTTTCCACTACAGATGCATTAACAGGAGTATCTAACCGCCGCGCTCTGGATACTTATGCTGAGAATTCCTGGAATTCAGCGCTTCGTGCAAATAGTGAGATTTCAGTAATAATGATTGATATTGATTATTTTAAAAAATACAATGATACTTACGGACATCAGGCGGGAGATGATTGTCTCGTTCAGGTAGCCAGACGTATCAGCAATCATTTTCATCGTTCTATTGATATGGTGGCTCGTTATGGAGGCGAGGAATTTATCGTATGGCTGCCCCATGTTACGCTGGAAAGCTGTCAGCATATTGGAGAAAAATTGCGAAAGAGCATAGAAAAGCTTGCCATCCCCCATAGTAAGAATCCGCCAACCGGTGTTGTCACTATCAGTGTTGGTATAGCAACTCTTACTCCTTCTTTGGGCGAAAGCTACGAACTTTTGATTCGTCACGCCGACAATGCATTATACACAGCAAAAGGAAACGGAAGAAATCAGATATATGTTTCTACTGAATAAGTCCGTTTCATCTTTCATTATCGGGTCTGCCGGCATTTAAATCCATGTAGCAATCAAGTAACCCTACCGTTACATTGGCCGGCCACCCATACATTTTACAGCATTTGCGAGAAATGTTTATGTCCATATCGCTGTCATTATCCATTTCAACACTCATACGCGCCACTCCCATTTTTGTTTCATGATCAAGATGTCTTAATATTTCTTCCATTAATTCTTCGTTCGTCATATTTATCATCCTTTCGTATGAATGCCTTTTTTAGTTTTCTACTTCCATTTTATCAAGATTTTGCTTATATTACTACAATAATATTAAAAATCCAAGATTTATATATGTTTTATCATCTTAATCCATTTGACGAATTTTATAATACCTACTATAATAGATTTCCGTGGGTAAACTTGAAATGCGCATACGATTGCGTAGAAATGAGGATAGTATGTTTATCAAAAATTACTTCAAACAATTAAGAAAAGAATTTAAAGGCTATAATAGCGCCGCTTTATTAAAGGATTTAATGGCCGGCTTGACTGTTGCAGCAGTTGCCTTACCGCTTGCCCTTGCTTTTGGTGTCAGCAGTGGCTCTACTGCCGCTGCTGGTTTAGTTACTGCAATTATATCCGGTTTGGTTATCAGCACCTTTTCCGGTGGCTTTTATCAGATATCCGGTCCTACCGGAGCAATGGCTGCTATTTTAATATCAATTATAGCCAAGTATGGTATGCAAGGGGTATTCGTTGCTACTTTTATTGCCGGAATTCTCCTTATTCTTTGCGGAGTTTTTCATATCGGAAGGCTCACCAGCTTTATTCCTGCTCCTGTCATTACCGGCTTTACATCTGGAATTGCCATTATCATTGCTCTTGGGCAAATCGATAATTTATTTGGGGTTACCTCTAAAGGTGCATCTGCCATCAGCAAATTATTAAGCTATGGCCGTCTTGGTTTTCCCCTCAATATAGAAGCAACGCTTCTTGGCGTTTTTGTAATATTATTTATGGTTCTATTTCCTAAAAAGTGGAACGCAGTTATTCCTGCTTCTTTTTTAAGTATCGTGCTTGCAACTTCAATATCTGTCCTTCTTCATCTGGATGTTGCAACCGTTGGTGCCATTCCTAAGACACTCTTTCTGGAAACCCGGTTTGATTTAACAGCACTTAATATGGAGAGCATTCAAGGCCTAATCAGTCCGGCTATCAGCATTGCCATGCTTGCTATGATAGAAAGCCTGCTTTGCGGTGCCAGTGCCGGCAAAATGGCTAATGTGCGCTTAAACAATGACCAAGAATTGATGGCACAGGGAATCGGTAATATCATCATCCCCTTTTTCGGAGGTATCCCTTCCACTGCAGCAATTGCACGTACCAGTGTTGCTTTAAAATCCGGTGCACGTACTAGGCTTACCGGTATCTTTCATGCATTGGGACTGCTTGTATTCATGTTTGTTCTAGGTCCCATTATGAGCCAGATTCCTCTATCCGCACTTGCTGGAGTCCTTATGGTAACAGCGTTTCGTATGAATGATTGGGAGGAAATCAAATTCATTTTTTCACACCGTTTCAAAGGAGCTGCTATTAAGTACTTAATAACAATGGCTGCCACGATTATATTTGATTTAACTATTGCAATTATGATAGGAATTGTTACTGCCCTCATCTTATTAGTGAATCGATTATCAGATATTGAAATTAATTATGAAGAAGTAGATATGAGCCGCCTTAACACCAAAGATAAAGTACCTGCCAAAGAATTTGAAAATGCTATTGTTGCGTATATGACAGGCTCTGTGATCTTCTCCAATACGCAAAGCATTGAAGAGATTGAAAAACACGCTGAAAATTACAATACCATTTTATTATCTATGCGAGGTGTTTCTTATATGGATATTTCGGGAGCCATCGGATTTATGAATGTTCTTTCAGATCTGCATAATCAAGGCAAAAAAATTATATTTTGCGGTGTGCCAAATAAAACTATGGTAATGATGCATCGATCAGGTCTTTTTGATATGGTCGGCGAAGAGAATTTCTATTGGAGTGTAGAACGAGCACTTCTGGATAATAACGCTTAATACATAACAAAGAAAAAAGCTCTGCTTGCGCAGAGCTTTTTTCTTCTATTTTTTATGAGGGGGGAGATAGTGAGTTAAATAGTGAGTTCATCAACTATCTATATACTTATAATAGCGGACAAATGTGTACGCCGTGTGTATAGTTCTGAAAATTGCTATAAAATTTAATAATGATTCATAAACAAAATATAAATTTTATTTAATAATTTAAATTTATAGTCATAATCAGAAGTTTTCCTCATCCTCACTTGCCGCAACCCCCGATATAACTGCAGAAACTGACGCAACAACTACCGCTACTATAATAATAAGTAATCCACCACCAAATATTACTAATCCCATATTGCTTCAACCTCTCTTCTCATCAATTTTTCTTTCAATTACGAACGCTTTCTATGAGCTATTATAGCATAACTTAAATTCATTTGCATTAATAATATGGGAAATAGTACTTTCTACAAATTTCATCATATACTAAGCATATACTTCATTTTATTACAGGTGAATTTATGGACAATTCTTTTAACTTTAATAAAATTATTGATAATTTATATACAGGAAATTACCCCAAGCTTGGAGGCGGCTCCGGAAGAAGGGTTTTTGATTTGCATAATAGGACTGTTTTAAAAATGGCTAAAAATATAAAAGGCTATGCACAAAATCAAGTGGAGTACATTATTTCTGAAATGGATGAATCCGATATCTTTGCTAAAGTATTCTATATTTCGGAAGACAATAAATACCTTATTATGGAAAAGGCCGAGCCTATCAATAATTTTGCATTTGTACGCTCTTATTTTGACGTACAGACAAACAGAGAACTTTTTCAATTGGATAACTTAAAATATATTCCTCATAAATATAATCTGCTCATTAGTGATTTATGCCGCCCCGCCAACTGGGGTACTATAAACGAACGTCCCGTAATTATTGATTATGGATTCACAGGGAGAATTCGAAGGAAATATTATTCTTTTTTCTAGTTATCCTTTTTATTAATCTATTCCACGCAGCTCAACACCCGGTATCCATGGCTTTACTAAATCTTTTATTTCTTCCATTTCTTCTTTAGAATAGGCATGGAAACCGGGAGCAATTACTTGATAACTTTCTTGATACCCTTGTAGAAAATATGCTTTTGCACCTTCTATTTCTTTCGCTATCGCCAGCATATCTTCTTTTGTATGTAATTCTTTAACAACTGTAGTTCGAAATTCATAATTGATGTTACCGGTCATGAGATACCGGATAGATTTTTTAATTATTTCCTGATTAAATTGATTAATTCCTGCAGTTTCACCATATTTAGTGAAACTATTTTTAATGTCTATCGCTATATAATCAACCATTTGCTTGTCCATCAGCATATGAATCATTTCAGGTTGATACCCATTGGTATCCAGCTTTACCAGATATCCCATAGCTTTTATCTTACCGATAAATGCAGGAAGCTCCGCCTCCAAAGTAGGTTCGCCGCCTGAGATGCATACACCCGTAAGGATTCCTTTTCGTTTCATCAAAAAGCTAAGTACTTCCTCTTCGGAAAGCGCTTCCTGACTATCAGGACATAGAACCAAATCACCATTATGGCAAAAGGGGCATCTGAAATTACAGTGACCCAGAAAAACAGTGGCCGCTACATGCTCCGGATAATCTAAGAGTGTTGTTTTATTTAAACCATATATTTGCATCTTTCCTTACTTCCTTTCCGAATTTGACTGATAACATATGTACTCTATTGCTATTTTCAATATTTATATTATACTTGAAAAGGAAAGAATTAAAAAGGACTTTATAGAGGTGTCAAAGGATGAGCATACATGAGAAATATATGAAGGAAGCATTGAAACAAGCCAAAAAGGCATACGATCTGGGTGAAGTTCCCATCGGATGCGTGATTGTGCATGAAAATAAAATTATCGGCAGGGGTTATAATAGGCGCAACACTGATAAAAATACTCTTGCCCATGCTGAAATTACTGCAATTCGCAAAGCAAGCAAAATCATTGGAGATTGGAGACTGGAAGATTGTACCTTGTATGTTACTTTAGAGCCCTGCCAGATGTGCTCCGGGGCAATTATTCAAGCGCGTATCACAGAAGTCGTAATGGGAACTATGAATCCAAAAGCCGGCTGCGGAGGCTCTGTTTTAAACCTCCTGGAAATGCCTGAATTTAACCATCAGGCAAATGTTATCCGCGGGGTTTTGGAAGAAGAATGCAGCGTTATGTTAACAAATTTTTTCAAAGAACTACGCCTTCGGAACAAAGAAGAAAGATTGACAAAATCCTAAAAAAACAGTATACTTAAAAAACCGTGCAGCCGGGGTGTTAGCGGTACCCTGTACCTACAATCCGCTCTAGTAGGGGTGATATTCTGTTTCGGGCTTTAGTTGGTATAGCTGCCCTTTATAAGTGGCGTTGAAGTTTGGGTCTTACGCAATGAGAATCTATGAATCGTGTCAGGTTGGGAACAAAGCAGCACTAAATAGAATCTCTCATGTGCCGTAAGGGTGCCTGGCGGAGTTAACTGTAAAGGTAACGTATATTGGCGTTGTTCAACACAGAATGCACGGTTTTAATATTGATGGTACTATATCTGTACTTTACGAAGATAATACCCGAATTTGCCGGGTTCTGCCTTACCTCCCACACATTCAAATGCTTCAAAACCAAACATCAATGCAACCATCTTCTCCCTTTCGTAATACACTCCCGGAACACCGAGATAAAAGTTATGTTCATTCTTTATTTCTTCCTTTATATCCTCAGATGTATCTTGCTCTTTTCCTAAAACTATATGCCTATAATTATAGAAGCCGTGAAGCAGAAAGCTATTATTCGCAAGATGCTGATAGTCACCTGTCATAATTACAAAGTCCTTCGGCTCTATGGATACATATTCCCTGTCATCTTCGTACGGATGCACCACAGGGTATAGTTGCAGCAGCTGCTGCCATTTATCATTCAATATGACCTTATCCATGATTATGTTAGGTTGAGCAGTCACCGGTTCCGGAATACTTCCGGCTTTTAACTCCTTAACCTCCGGTTTTGAAATTTCTTGTTTCGATTCAACTTTTCTTTTTTCAATTTGTTTTTCAATCTGCTTTTTAATTTCAATTTTCTTTTGTTTTACAGGTACACGTGCAGTATTTTTAGCAAAAATACCTTCTATTGCTTGACTTTCCGATATTTCTACAAAGAAACTACGTATGTCATCAAGGTTAACATCCCGGACAATATCCCGGGCAGTATTCTGAATTATTCCATCCTTAAAGCTGCGGCTCCAATTGCCGCCCCCATTATGTATCATAATCTTATCAACAATATATTCTTCTTCTGAGTTAGTCACAAAAGTAATATTACATTTTTTATTTATATGTATGGGAAGTCCCGATATACGCATGTCCATTTTATAGTCTGTATCCGTAATCTCCAACTTCACAAATCCTGCATTCTTGATTTTATCTCCGTTTTCTAAGAGCGAAAGATAAATTATTTTTTTATCATAATATGCCACTTGATACCCTCCCCATAATGCTTGTATTGTTATGAATAGCGACTCTATCTATCTCATTCTATTCTATACACTAATATATTATGCAAGTAAAAAAGGCATCATTCTCATGTACCGACCTCCAATGGTAAGATGAATAACTTTTGGGAGGCGGTACAAGAATGATACCTTTCATATCTATAGTCTAAGATTTCATTTAAAAATCTACGGTGTCCAAATATTTCATATAATTGACAACCATCAATGCAATTTTAAAAGTAAGAGCATCATCAAAGGTGCGGATGTCAAGACCTGTGCTCTTTTCTAATTTCTCAATTCGGTAAACAAGTGTATTACGATGAACAAATAATTGCCTTGAAGTCTCAGAAACATTTAAATTATTTTCAAAGAATTTGTTGATTGTCGTCAGTGTTTCCTCATCAAAATCAAATGGGGCTTTATCACCGAATATCTCTTCAATAAATATCTTACATAAGTTAATAGGCAGCTGGTATATCAGTCTTCCTATCCCCAAAGTATTGAATGCGTTTACTTTCTTCTCTACATAAAATATCTTTCCTACATCAAGAGCCATTTTAGCCTCTTTATATGACTTGGAAACATCCTTAAGCTCGTTGACAATCGTACCATAAGCAACACGTACATTAAGCATTGCCTCTGTATTCATCATATCCACAATTGTCTGGGCGGTATGCTCTATGGCATCATAACCTTCCCCATTCAACAGTGATTTTATAAGAATGACACTACTCTCATCCACTGCTGTGATATAGTCGCCGGATTGGGTGGAAAACATTTCAGACAACAACTCGGAAGCTGTACCGTCTTTCTCTACTTTGGTTTCCACAATAATTACGACTCTGGGTGAGGCCGCCTCCACATGGAGCTTTTTTGCCCTATTATAAATATCTACCAACAGCAGATTGTCCAGCAACAGATTCTGGAAAAAGTTATTACGATCAAAACGCTCCTTGTATGCAATAATCAGGTTCTGAATCTGACTGACTGCAATCTTTCCAATCATGTATGCTTCATCGTTACTGCCTCTTGCCACTAAAATATACAAAAGCTCTCCTTCATCCCTTATCTTTAATAAATGATCTGTACCAATGACCTGACTATCAGCAGGTGATGACACAAAATCAGTAATCAATTCTGCAGAGATATCACCTGCAGTAAAAGTTGATGCGGACACTATTCCATCTAAATCAAAGACACACAAGTCTACCTTT
>CAYXCV010000018.1:0-32565 GCA_964463365.1 uncultured Kineothrix sp. | reverse complement strand
GAAAGGCTGTTGCATACTCTCGCAACAGCCTTTCTATGTATTCTATTCAGTTAATCAATCAAATTCTTCCAGTAACATTTCTTCTACAATCTTCGCCGCACAAGCTATCAACCGGCTGCAAGGCCGTGTCGCATAATAGTTTTGTGTTCGTTCCTCCGGTTTGGCACTCTGCTCTTTGTTCTTCTTCCCCAGCAGCTCTCTGCAGATTATCGTTCCGTTTTCAGCAGCGAATCTGTCACTCATCCCACGAACAAGCTTATAAATATGTTCTTTGGCTTCTTCGTTCTTAGGATCAATGTTCCCTTCCTTTAGTCCTGAAAGCAATGCCATGCCGGAAACTGCACCGCATATCTCACGCATTCTGCCTACACCTGCTCCCATGGGACTGGAAAGTTTAAGAGCTGTTTCTTTACTCAGTCCAAACAAATCTGCATAGGTGGCAAATACCGCTTGGGCACAATTATAACCGGATTCAAATGTTTGTACTGCCTCATCTACTCTGCTTCTCATTATTTTCTACCACAACATTTCTTATATTTCTTACCGCTTCCACATGGGCAAGGATCGTTAGGGTATACCCTGTCACCCTTTATTACTGTTGTAGAAGCTTTCTGTTCTCTGTAAAGATTTTTTCTGGTCTCTTCATCAAAGATACTCTCCCATTCTTCCAGCTCATAGAGCCAGTCAGCACCGGCAGCAACCATATTCTTATACAGAAGCTCCTTATCGAATCCAAGACTTACTTCTGTTTCTTCTTCCATATCTTCAATTGGATTACCTTCTTTGAGACTTTCATTGATGCCATCCAGAAATCCTGTCATTGTCATAAGATCCACATCGAATTTCTCTGCAAGTCCCTTTACGGTTCCTTTTATCACTTCATCCGGTGTTCTCAAAATCTGCGCATATATTTCTTTTTCTTCTTGGAAATAATCCGCCCAAAGCCTCTGCAGGTCACCTTTATTTGCTGTTTCTGAATAAGCTCTTTCTCGCCACTTCTTTAATAATTCCATTGTAATACCACCTTTTATTTATTATCTAACTATTATAATTTCCGTTATATAAAACAATCAAAACGGACAAACTATGGTAAGTATATAATATTTTTCATAAAAAGTAAATTTATTTTAAATTTGATGTATAAACCTTCCAATTGCCGCCCATAATAAGAATAGTCAATGGAACCCCCTCCCTTGACATGTACCCAAGATAAGAAAAAAATACTTATCCTCCCCTAAAGAAGTCCCCGAAAACGCAACGGCGCGTTATCGGGGGCTTCTATTTTATAGGAAAATACATCCTATATAATAAAAACTCTATTCGCCGGGATAAACAACTCCCCACTCTTTCCTTAGGCTATCCATCAGTTCCATGATACGGACAGTCTCATCATGAGGCATCTGCTCACATTCCAGCTTTCCGGCAGCAATCGCCTCCATACTTGCCCACACTTCATATTCATATCCGGTGATCTGCTCCGGTGTTTTATATTCTGCTATTAGCTGGTGATTGGTATCATATACTAAAATGCCTTCGCAATTATTGATATTCTTAATCTCCATATAACCCTTGGAACCATATATTATGCCCCGTCTGTCTGTGGGGGAATACATCGTACTGTGCAGCACTGCCATCTTTGAATCTTCAAACAGAATGGTAATACTATTTAAAGCATCCACGCCTTTGTCTGTCAATATTGCAGAGGAATCTATGCGTTTGATTTTGTCACCGAAAACCATAGAAGCAAAGTTAAGCGGATAAACTCCAATGTCAAGCAAAACACCACCTGCCAGCTTTGGTTCAAACATTCGCTCCTTATCCCCCACCGGATATCCCAGATTGGCCTGTAAAGATTTTATTTCACCAATGATACCGCTATTCATAACCTGATTAATCGTATCACGCATCGGCTGATATCTTGTCCAGATTGCCTCTGTCACAAACACCTTTTTTTCTGCTGCCAAAGTAAAAATCTCTTTGGCTTCCTTAGCATTTCTTGTAAATGCCTTTTCACACAAAACCGGTTTATTATGCTCAATGCAAAGTTTCATATGTTCAAAATGATGGGAATGTGGTGTGGCAATATAAATCAGCTCCACCTCTTCGTCAGATACCAATTCTTCATAACTTCCATACGCTTTTTCTATTCCATATGTTTTTGCAAACTCGGTTGCTCTGCTTAATTCTCTGGCTGCAACGGCATATCCCTGTGCATCCTTCATCCCATTTAACGTTACTGCCATAGTCCCTGCAATGTTTCCCGCTCCCAGAATACCAATCTTCATTTTCCTTCTCCTTTACCATATATTATTTTGCAACAATTTCTTCAAACTTTGTTATATTATCGGTTTTCCCGATTACTACAAAAACATCCCCCTTGACAAATGCATAATCAGGATTCACTTCTATCTCAGTTTTACCGTCATGCTCCAGGGCTATCACGTTGAGACCGAATCGTTCTCTTAAACGCATATTGCGGATTGTTTTGCCCACCATATGATCTGTTATTTTAAATTCCGATATTTCCACATCATTGTCAAGAGCAATATAATCCATAACATTGCTTGTTACCAGCTTTTTGGCAACACGCAGAGCCATATCTTTTTCCGGATATACCACTTCCGCACCGATTTTCTGCAAAACAGCACCCTGATCCGGACTGATTGCCTTGGCAATGACTCTCTTGACACCCAGATTAACTACATTCAAAGTTACTAATATGCTGGTGTCAATAGCCGTACCGATACAAACAATTACGGTATCACAATTCTGTATGCCGACCTCCTCCAACACCTCTTTTGTCAGTTCGTCTGCAACATATGCATAATCTGTATAAGCACGCAGCTCCTTTACTTTATTTTCGTTGTTATCCACAACAATTACTTCTTTTCCCGACTCTGCAAGCTTAATTGCAAGAGCAGTACCGAATCTTCCCAGACCGATAACTCCGAAAGAGTCCGCATCTGATTTTAATATTTTAGCCATTCTGACAACCATACCTTTCCATAACTATAGTTACCCTATTGAAATATGTTCTTCCGTATATACGGCCTGGGTCGGAGGACGGAATGTCCACACCGAGGCAATTGTTAACGCTCCCAGCCTGCCTGTATACATAGTTAATATAACGATTAACTTACTGACAGCACTTAAGTCCGGAGTAATTCCGGTTGATAATCCTACGGTTCCAAATGCAGATGTTATCTCAAAAAACAATTGCATAAATGTATATTCCGGTTCCAGAATACTTAGGAAAAAGGTTCCGGCACAAACTACTGTTAATGATAAAAACATGATGATAAATGCCTTATAAATTGCATTATTTGGTATTTTTCGTCGAAAAGCTTCGCAGTGCTGATTCGTAGCCACACTCTTGACTGCATTTAAAAGTACAAAAAATGTTGTTGTTTTTATACCTCCGCCCGTGGATCCGGGCGAAGCTCCGATAAACATTAGAACCACAAGCACAAAAAGTCCTGCATCTGTAAACTTACCGATGGGATATGTAGAAAATCCTGCCGTTCGCGCTGATACACTCTGAAAAAAAGCTGTCAGCCATGAAACATCTTCTGTACATTTTAAAAGTATCGTTCCTGCCACAAGTAAAACGATACTTGTTGTCAGAACTACTTTGGAATGTAAGGATAGTTTTCTAAATGTACGATTTTTGAGAACATCCAGTATCACAAGAAATCCCAATCCTCCGAATATAATCAGCCCGCCGGTTATCAAATTCAGCATAACATTATTCTGGTAATGAATCAGGTTCTGCAAGCCCCCAAGTATATCAAAACCAGAGTTATTAAAAGCGGCAATGGAGTGGAAAACACTGATGCCAAGTGCATCCATGGGTGAATAATCCTGTACAAACACTATAAAACTTAATATAGCACCTACGGATTCAAAGCACAATGTAATGATTAAAATATATTTTACTAATTTAACCAGTCCGCCAAAGCCATCAATATTTAAGGCCTCCTTTACCAGCATACGGCCTTTGAAGCTCACCTTCTTACCGGCAAACAGTATGATACCCACACCAACGCTTGATACACCCAGTCCGCCAACCTGAATCAGCAAAGCTACGACAGTCCGGCCAAAAACCGTGAAATGATCCGCAGTATCAACTGCAATCAGTCCGGTCACACAGACAGCACTGGTTGATGTAAATAGGGCATCAATAAAACCCACATGGACTCCTTCCCGCACGGATATAGGCAGCATAAGCAAACCTGTGCCTACAAGAATCACCAGCGCAAATCCCATTGAGATTATCCTGGCTGGCGAATATCTTTTAAAAAATTTTTCTATTTTTGAAATAATTAAACTAATTTAACTCATCCCTTTCTAAATTATTACAGCTCGAAAGCTATTATAGTTAATCCATTTCAAAACATCAATAGAAAGTTGAAATTTTAGCATACTATTTACACATACTATTTACATTTTATTGTATTCTTGCACTCTGATTTCTGCTGGGTTATAATTATCCTCATATGATAGCACAATAAGGAGGAAAAACCAGCTATGACAACGTTAATCAATCGCGAAGAAGCGATGCAATTATTACTAAAATACAACAAAGAACCTTTCCATCTTCTTCATGCTTTTACCGTAGAAGGAGTAATGCGCTGGTTTGCGGAAGATCTAGGCTTTGAGAAGGAAGTTGATTATTGGGGATTAGTCGGACTTTTACATGATATAGATTTTGAATGTTATCCGGAGGAGCACTGCAAAAAAGCTCCTGAGCTTTTAGCAGAGATTCCTGCAGGAGATGATTTGATTCATTCCGTTTGCAGTCATGGCTACGGCATATGCTGTGATGTGGAGCCCACTCATCTGATGGAGAAGGTTCTTTTTGCCTCTGATGAGTTAACGGGACTGATTGGTGCCGCAGTGAGAATGCGTCCTTCTAAAAGCGTTATGGATTTAGAAGTATCCAGTCTGAAAAAGAAATTCAAAGATAAGAAATTCGCTGCAGGTTGTTCCAGGGATATTATCAGAACAGGAACAGAAAGGCTTGGCTGGGATCTGGATGAACTTTTTACTAAAACAATTGAGGCAATGCGATCCTGCGAAGAGAGTGTACAGAGACAGATGGAGGTTATTACTTCTAACTGATATACAAGATCTTTACATCTCCCAGCACTTTTAAGATCTCTTTTCTTAAAAAACGCTCCGCCGATTCCCGTTCCTCCTGCCTATAGCTATACTTTCCTCGTCCCCTTCCGGTCATCTTATCACTATTATATAAATCCGGGGACTTTGGAAAGGCATCGGCATTGATTGCCCGATGTACAAAGCTGTAAGTCATGAGTATGATTTCTATAAACATCTGTTTCTTCACTTGAACCGATAGCTTTTCTTTTAAAGTGATAAACAAACGTGTATATAATTCCTGCCAGTGATCCACTAAAATTACGGGAGCTACAAGAATTCCAATAGGATAACCTGCTTCGGCCATTTTATTAACCGCTTCTATTCTTTGATCCAGAGAAGAAGTACCCAGCTCAATCTGCTGTATAATCTCTTCGGGATTGACGCTCATCCTAAATATTGTTTTCCCTTGATGAGGAAGTGTCAGTAAGGGATCCACCATATGAAACTTTGTGGGAAAGGTGAGAAATCCCTTTCCTTTTTCTGCAAAATAAGGAATCGTCCATTCCAGATTTTTAGTAATGACGTTTTCCAGTATTAAGTCACTGTTACTGCCGATTTCAAATGTATGCTCAGAGTCTCCTTTGAAAGATTCCTTAATTATTTTATCCATCATCTGCTCTCTGTTTACAAATAATCTTAAGTAAGAACATTTATTGTAGTTACAGACCAGGTAACAGTATAAGCACATAGCACTGCAGCCGGAGGAAGTGTAAGGCACCAAATAATCGGATACTTTATGATTTTCCACATACTTATGGGTCTTCCTTGTTCCAATAATCAGATTTTGCTTCATATGTCCGAACTCAGAGTTTGGTTTCTTCTGCATTTCCGGTATTCTGTTATGACTCTCAATTTCTATCCACTCTAAATCTTCATATTGCTTTTTCAGTTCCTGTCCCAGCGGATAAGAAAGAATTGCAGGCTCATAATATACCGCATTAAATTTCATTTGCTTCATAAAGGCTCCCTTCTTACTATAAGAATGATTCCTTTATAATATTTCCCCCATTGTTGTTATTATTCTGTATTTATTGATTAACCTATGCTTTACCATGCAATGTCATATACCGATCTTACGTTATATTCTTTTGCTCTTCCCTCTACAATTCGGACTCTGTACTCACCGGCATGCATGTCGAAAAAATTATCCGATAATTTCACATCACTGTCCACGCCTTCTATCTCCACTTTTTGTGCAAAAGCCTGCGCCTTTACTATGATTTCATCCCCTTCTACCCGATATGACAGATTGGGATTTAAAAAACGATAATGCTTAGGTGCTGTAAAAATACAACTATTAGCGGATACCACTTTCCCCTCTACCACAAATTCATAGCTAAGGTTCATAGAGCGCTCATCATAAGCAGTAAAGCCCAGCTTATCCAGCCACACTCCCGATAATGCGGGTACCGTTATCTTCTCTTCCCCTTCTACGATTACCGTACTGTCAGGATGACAAAGCTTCCACATTACGATACCATCCACCTCTTTCATCGTTTCATTGGCAACATGTAAACGAGCCGATTTCTCGATAGGTGCAGGTTCCGCAACACAGTAAGGTCTTTCACTGATTTCTCCCACTTCCTCACAAGAAATCATAAGGGGTGCAAACATTCTCTTTTCCGCATAATGAAGAGCTTTCCATCTTCCATAGTAATCAATGCCGGACCAGGAAGCCACTGGCCAGATATCGTTGAGCTGCCATACGACCGCTCCCATACATCTGCCCCGATGCCGTCTGAAATGCTCCACTCCATAGCGAATCGCATCTGCCTGCAATAATTGGGAAGCATATAAAAGATGCTCAAAATCCTTGGGATACAAGTAGGTTGCGGATAGGTAATTCATAATCTTTCCATTGGCAGCACTATTTCTCTGATGCATCTCCATCACTCTGGAAAACACATTCCTATCCTCTTTTTCTGTAAAAGTCTCCACTGTCTTTAAGCAGGGAAAGGACTGGAAGCCGAATTCAGAAAGAAAACGGAACTGAAACTTTCTAAATTCCGTAAAAGGCTTATTTCCATGCCAGACATCCCAATAATGACAGTCTCCTCTGTTTTCATCCTGAGGAAGATCGAAATTTCCGCCGGAGGAAGGGGAAGAAGGCCAGTAAAAGGTCTGGGGATCCTCTTCTTTTATGATTTTTGGGATAATATATTCAAATATTTTAATATAATCATAGGTCTGTTTGATCGAGGGCTGCCACGATTTATCGATTACCTGAGACTCTAATTCGTTGTTTCCGCACCATATGCCGAGACATGCATGGTGCCTGATTCTTCTTACATTATCCCTTACTTCATTGCTGATGTTCTCTTCAAATTCATCGTTTAACTCATAGGAGGCACAGGCAAACATAAAATCCTGCCACACAATAAGTCCCAATTCATCACAAATGTCATAGAAGTAATCCTCCGCATAATATCCACCGCCCCATACCCGAATGCAATTATGATTGACCGCTACACAATCCTCCAGCAGCCTTCTTGTCCTCTCTTTTGTAACTCTGCTTAAAATATTATCCTCCGGAATATAATCTGCGCCCATGGCAAATATTTTAATACCGTTAACTTCATGGGCAAAACAGTTCCCCCACTGATCCTGTTCTGTGTTCATAGACAATGTGCGCAGTCCGATACGTTTTTCCCATACATCGAGAACCTTGCCATCCTCATCCGTCAAAGTTACGGTTGCGATATATAATGGCTGCTCCCCATATCCCTGGGGCCACCACAGCAAAGGATTCTCTATGATTACTTTGAAATCACCACTCTCCGGGTTGTTCTCCTTGGGTACATAAATAGTGCCATCAGGTGCAGTTATTAAAACCGTCACTTTTGTATCATCCTGATCGGAAAATAATTCCACTGTTACATCAAAGTCAACGGACACTTGGTTCTCTTCATGGAACTGAGTAATATAAACGGAATCCAAACGGCTATTTTCAACAGCAACAACTCTTGCCTCTCTGAAAATACCGGCATCCGGAAGTCTGGGACCCCAATCCCAGCCAAACATACAATGAGCCTTTCTGAGATATGGAAATCCTGCTATAGCATCCGTAGAACCTCCAATAAACTGCTTCTCATTTTCTTCTCTGCAATATCTGTTTGGAGAATATATTTTGATAAGCAGCTCGTTGCTGCCTGCCTTTGCATAATCCAGTATATCAAACTCCCAATTTCGATGCATATTGTAGGCATGTCCCAAAAACTTATGATTTAAGTAAATATCCGCCAATGTATCAATACCGTCAAATTGCAAAAATAAGGCATCCGCCGTTAACATATCCTTTGTCACTTCAAAGATTGTCCGAAATTCAAATTCATTTTCCATTAGCTTATATGCATCCAGTTCGTTGTCTCTATAATAAGGATCCGGCATCAGGCCCTTTTCAAGAAGGGTACCGTAAACAGAACCCGGGATTTGTGCTTCTATGTATTCCGATGGAATTCCATATACATTTTCCCCAATAATACGCATTTCCCATACACCATTTAAGCTTAATCTATGCATCCTGCACCTCCTGCTATCTTTATCATTTTATATATTTTACCATAATAAGATATGTTCAAATAGCCTTATTTCTTATTTGCATTTCAACTAAAATATGATATGTTATTCATATATCAAAATATGTAATGCGCAAAAGTGCGCAGATGGGAGTCACATTGAAAAAGATACCAAAACAGATTGCGGCATGGGTCTGCATCATACTCTTAATTTTATTGTATATCGTAACTTTTTTTGCAGCTATTTTTGATTCCTCTGAATCAGGGGTTTTATTCAGAACCTGTCTTATGGCAACGATTATTCTTCCTATTCTTTTATGGATTTATATATGGCTCTATGGAAAAATGAAAGACAAGCATACGATTGCTTCCCTTGATATTATGCAAACCGGGGAAAAAGAAGAAGAATAAAAGAAGAAAAATGGAGTTAGGAAACAAATCCTTCTCCATTTTTTGACTATCGGTGCTAATATGTTAGTGTTTTTGATGGTCTTTACCTATGCTTATGTAAAAGTGGATTTGAAAGAATCATGACTACCGGCTTATTGCGGTCACGGACTGGCTCTATAGTATAAGGGGTTTGGGTTCTCCCAAAAGATAAAATACCGCTTCCGGCTTCGGCTGGAAGTGGTATTTTTACGCAACAGGATAGCCTGTTGCTATGCTTGTTGTTGGTATTCTTTTCCCTATAACACTTAAAAAAGAACGTCATTATAATTGGTTCACTAAAATCACATTGTAATTGGTACTTTTCTAAGCCAATATTATATGGTTAAATAGTGTATAGATAATCCTTTGTAAAGACTGGGGAGGTAAGAAAACGTGAAAATAAAAGACAGCTTTCACATTTATGCGATTATTACAATTATATTTTGGTCACTGGCATATGTTTTTACCCGCTTGGCACTAAGATATTTTTCCGCCTATTCATTGGGATTCCTACGATATTTTGTTGCCTCATGCGCTTTAATCATTGTTGTAATTGCAACAAAAATGAAGCCCCCGGCAAAGGCAGACATTAAATGGTTCGTTATAGGAGGGGCGGCAGGGTTTTTCTTATATATGATTGCTTTCAATAAAGGCTGCGAAAGTGTAACGGCTTCAACCAGCAGCGTGATTATTGCAACGGTACCTATCATTACGGCGTTATTAGCCAGTTTCATTTATAAAGAACGGCTGAAACCTTTTCAATGGCTCGCTATTATAATTTCTTTTCTAGGCGTTGTCACACTAACGCTGCTGAACGGAGTTTTGACGATTGACAAAGGGCTTATCTGGCTGTTTTTAGCGGCAATTCTTCTTAGTTTCTACAACCTTTTGCAGCGCAAATTGACAAGGACATATTCGGCTTTGCAAACATCTGCTTTCAGTATTTTTGCTGGTACAATTATGCTTGCAATATTCTCTCCGGCTTCTTTGGCAGAAGTGAACAACGCTCCACCAATACAATTATTTTATGTAGTAATAATGGGAGTCTTTTCAAGCGCAATCGCTTACTTGTCATGGTCGCAAGCATTCGCAAAAGCTAAGTATGCATCATCCGTAAGCAACTATATGTTTATTACTCCATTTTTAACCACTTTATTAGGCTTTCTTATTGCTAAAGAAAGGCCAGATTCCTCAACCATTGTGGGAGGCATAATCATTTTGACCGGATTGTTGGCATTCAACTTTGGAGGTAAATTTCATGCCCGAAATCATAAGAAAAATAAAATTGAATGAATTAAATGCTTGCCCGAAAAGCCGTAAACGAAATGGATGTGGAATATTATTCCACACCCATTTCCCTAAGTTCTTCCAATGCCTGCTCCCGATTCTTAAAATGAATGGTCTGCATACCGAATGCTTCGGCTCCCTCTAAGTTTTTCTTCATATCATCCAAAAAAACACATTCTTTCGGGTCTAATTCATACTTATCAATCAATAACTGATAAATCTCCGGCTCAGGTTTGATTACTTTATACTGATAGGATAAGATTCCTCCATCAACATATTCCATAAAGTCCATTGCCTCCTTACAGTCATCCAATACTCTTTCCGCAAAGTTAGACAACACCAGCACCCGATAGCCTTTTTCCTTTAGCTCCTTAATCCATGGAATTGCATAGTCATACTTAACAACCATACCATTGATATTTGCAAGAGTTTCCCTCAGCTCCTGCTCAATACCGGGATCATTCTTAATAAAAGCATCAAGTATCTCTTCATCAGACATGGCTCCTCTATCATATTCCGCCCATGTACCGCTTCCCATGGTCGCTTTGCAAATCCTGTCAAATATTTCTTCTGAATAACCAAACTTCTTAAAAAATTCCCGCCACTCAAAACCAACCAAAACATTTCCAATATCAAAAATAATAGTTCTTATCATATTAATCTCCATTCCTTTCCACAACCTGCAATATTTGTGAAGAATGCGCCCTTTGCATTCTTCCGCGTGAGATTTAGAACTTCTTAGGTGACGTTCTTTGGCACCTTAGAAGTTCTTCTCACGTTCATCTCACGCTAAGCATCTGAAGCAAATTGATGGCCGCCACCGATAGTGGATTCTTTTCATTTGTCACTACACTAAACTGGCGCTTAGGTATCATTTGATTAAAACGCAGCGCAAATAATTTTCCTGTCTCTAAGTATTCCTCCGCAAATTCTTTTACCACGCTTCCCACTCCAAGATTCCTTAAGGCAAACTGGACAATCATATCGCTGGTGGCAAGTTCAAATTCCGGGTTCATCTTAACATTGTTTTTCTCAAGGAAAGCATTCATATATTTTCTGGTACTTGTATTTCCTTCTAACGATATAATGGGTAACTGCTCAAGCTGTTTTAAATCCAGTGTTTTATTCTTATATGATATAAATTTCCTTCCGGCAACAAAAATGTCCTCAATCTCCTTTACAGGTACTTCCTTTACTCCATCCATTTCCGGAAGCGGAGTACTGACTACTCCGAAATCAATCTTTCCCTCTTGTAAATAATGTAAGATTTCAGGTGTAGGTGCATTGGATACCATTACTTTTATCCCCGGATATTGCTCATGGAACTCCTCCAAAAACGGCAAAAGATAAAATCGAAGCGTCATATCACTGGCACCGATACGTAGTTCCCCCAGTTCCAGATTCAACATCTGAGCCACCTTTTTCTCTCCCAGCTCTATCTGCTCGTAACCCGTTCTCACGTAATCATATAATAGCTGGCCTTCCGTTGTCAGCCTGACCCCTTTGGGGACTCTAATAAAAAGCTGCGTGCCGATACAACCTTCCAGTTGTTTAATCGTTTGACTTACCGCAGGCTGTGATATGGAAAGAGATTCTGCCGCCATCGTTAGGTTTCCCAGTTTCGCCACATAATAAAACACTTTATAATACTCAAGATTATATGTCATTTTCCATCCTTTCAGCCTGTTTGCACATCTATCATTATATCATCACCGGTTCCCTTTTCAAAGGACTTCGGCGATAGATGATATCCTTTCTCCCCGGTCCGTTGCTTACCATTGTAATAGGATATTCTATTTGCTGCTCTATAAACTCTATATATTTTCTGCAATTTTCCGGTAAATCCTCATAATCCTTGATACCCCGTATCTCACATTTCCATCCCGGCAATACCTTTAGAACAGGCTTTGCGTTCTTTAGTTTGGCCGTTACAGGAAAGTCAGTCGTTATCTGTCCATCAATTTCATAACCCACACAAACCGGAATCTCTTCCAAATAACCAAGGACATCCAGCACCGTAAAAGCCACATCCGTGGTTCCCTGCAGTCTGCATCCGTACTTAGAAGCCACGCAGTCAAACCACCCCATACGCCTTGGTCTGCCTGTGGTGGCACCAAATTCACCGCCGTCACCGCCGCGTTTCCTAAGCTCATCCGCTTCTTCACCGAATATCTCCGATACAAATGCACCTGCACCTACTGCGGAAGAATAGGCTTTGCATACAGTAATAATTTCTTTGATTTCATAAGGCGGAATTCCTGCACCGATGGCACCATAGGCCGCCAGTGTGGAGGATGACGTAACCATAGGGTATATGCCGTGATCCGTATCCTTTAATGTTCCAAGCTGTCCTTCTAAAAGTATAGTCTTTCCTTCTTGGATTGCCTGATTCAGAAAAGAAGATACATCACAGACATATGGAGCAACCATCTCTTTATAGGCTTTAAGCGTATTTAAAACTTCTTTTGTATCTATGAGCGGCTTATGGTAAAGGTGCTCTAAGATTATATTTTTTAATTCTGCCACTCTCTCAATTTTATCTTTAAGGCCTTCCTCATCAAAAAGCTCACTTACCTGAAATCCTATTTTAGCGTATTTATCAGAATAAAAAGGTGCAATTCCTGATTTTGTGGAGCCGAAGGATTTCCCTCCCAATCTTTCTTCCTCATATTGATCCAACAAGATATGATATGGCATCACAATCTGTGCACGGTCTGATACCAGTAACTTGGGAGCCGGAACACCTCTGTCTGTGAGAGACTTAACTTCACTAAAAAGCACCGGTATATTAAGAGCCACACCATTTCCGATTACACTGGTTGTATGCTTATAAAACACTCCTGAGGGCAAGGTATGAAGAGCAAATTTACCATAGTCATTTACAATGGTATGTCCTGCATTCGCTCCGCCCTGAAAGCGCACAATGATATCCGCTTCCTGAGCCAACATATCCGTTATTTTCCCTTTTCCTTCATCTCCCCAGTTAGCACCGACTACTGCTTTCACCATAATGATTTTCCTCCCGAATGAATAAAAAAAACGAGCTGTAAAAAACCCGTTTTTATCGTTTTCTTACTTTATGATTATAAATCACTATCTATCATAAGTAAAATCAATATTAATTATGCAGTCTATAAGTTCTGATTATATCTATTTATTCTTTTCCATCCCAGCAATAAGTACAAAGCTTACATTTATCAATGCCAACCGCTTCTATCATATCATCCAGCCTATGATAGCGAAGAGATGTGAAATCAAGCTGTTTGCTGATGCGTGCAAGCATCTCTTTATATTCCTCTGTCTCCGGATCGGAATAAGCTTCTAATCGTGTGAATCTTCCCTCTGTTTCCAGATCCTTTAACACCCGGCGTGTGATTAAATCCATTTCCGATGATGCTCTG
Organism: uncultured Kineothrix sp.; assembly: GCA_964463365.1. Lineage (GTDB taxonomy): Bacteria > Bacillota > Clostridia > Lachnospirales > Lachnospiraceae > Kineothrix. Next base: position 18,773 of record CAYXCV010000018.1, on the reverse strand, counting down.
GAAAAATTCAAATATTTACAGCCGTATAGAAGCGGAGGACAAGCCGGTCTGACATGCACTTCCTTCGCACCGCTTTGATACAGGAATTCCGTGGTTTCCCGAAGCTGTGTGCCGCGGACAATGGAATCATCGATTAAGAGCAAGCTCTTATCCTGTATCAATTCATGTACCGGAATCAATTTCATCTTGGCTATTAAGTTCCTCTGGCTCTGCATCGATGGCATAAAGGAGCGAGGCCAAGTGGGTGTGTACTTAATAAAGGGGCGGGTAAATGGTATGCCTGATTCATTGGAATATCCTATTGCATGTGCAATTCCGGAATCAGGTACTCCTGCCACAATATCAGGCTTGGCATCATCGCGTTTTGCAATCTGCGAACCACAGTTATAACGCATCTGCTCTACGCTGATTCCTTCATAGGAAGAAGAAGGATAGCCATAGTATACCCATAAAAAGGTACAAATCTTCATATCTTCTCCCGGTGCTGAAAGGGTATGAACACTTTCCGGTGTGACAATAACGATTTCACCAGGCCCTAGTTCTTTCTCTTCCACATAACCAAGATTCAAATAAGCAAAGCTCTCAAAAGAGATGCAAAAAGAACCATCCTTTTTCCCGATGGAAACCGGAGTCCTTCCCAATCTGTCTCTGGCTGCATAGATTCCTTTGGGAGTCATAATAAGCATTGTCATAGAGCCGTCTATGACCTCTTGAGCATATTGGATTCCTTCTACCAAATTATCTTTTTGATTAATAATCGCTGCCACAAGCTCTGTTGCATTAATATCTCCGCCGCTCATTTCCAGGAAATGAGAATGTCCGGCTTTAAATATTTCTTCAACTATTTTCTCTGTGTTATTAATCTTTCCGACTGTTTCAATGGCATACGTGCCATGATGGGAACGCACGATAAGAGGCTGGGGTTCATAGTCCGAGATACACCCGATTCCCATATAACCGCTCATTTCATTTACATCTTTATCAAATTTTGTACGAAACGGTGAATTTTCAATATTATGTATGGCACGATCGAAGCCCTTACTGCCATACACTGCCATTCCTGCTCTTCTTGTTCCTAAATGGGAATGATAATCTGTTCCAAAAAACAAATCAAACATACAATCATTCCTTGATGCTACTCCAAAAAAACCACCCATGTAATTTATTTCTCCTGCTGTTTGTATTTATACGTTAATTTCCGTTTTGATGCCAAGTAACTCTTTGTTTTCCCTAAAAATCGGCTCCATCACATCCTTTAGAAACATTTCTGTCTGTTCCCTGGAACGACCTACATATTTGGAAGGATCCATTGTCCTTTGCAAGTCCTCTAATGTCATATTAAATGCCGGGTCTGCCGCAATCAGTTCCAGTAAATTATTATCTCTACCTTCTTCTTTTACATTTTTTCCTGCTTCCATAGAAAGGGTACGGATCTTTTCATGCAATTCCTGTCTGTCACCGCCTGCCTTCACCGCATCCATCATAATATTTTCGGTAGCCATAAAGGGCAGTTCACTCATTAGTCTCTTTTCTATAACTTTGGGATAAACTAACAGTCCATCTACAACATTCAGACACAAATCAAGAATGCCATCTGTTGCCAGAAAGCCTTCCGGAATAGAAAGTCTCTTATTGGCAGAGTCGTCCAAAGTTCTTTCAAACCACTGAGAGGAGGAAGTGATCGCCGGATTCAATGCATCAATCATAACATATCTGGCAAGAGATGCAATCCTTTCACTTCTCATTGGGTTTCTTTTATACGCCATAGCCGAGGAACCGATCTGACTTTTTTCAAAAGGTTCTTCTATCTCTTTTAAATGCTGAAGCAGTCTGATATCATTGGACATTTTGTGGGCACTTGCCGCAATACCCGCAAGTACATTGGCTACTCTTGTATCTACTTTTCTGGAATAGGTCTGTCCGGAAACCGGATAACAATCTTTAAATCCCATCTTTGCCGCAATCATCGGATCGATTTTATCAATGAGCTCCTGATTTCCATCAAAAAGCTCCAGAAAAGAAGCTTGAGTTCCTGTCGTTCCCTTAGAACCAAGAAGCTTCATATGGGAAAGAACATGATCCAGATCCTCCAGATCCAGGCTAAACTCCTGCAGCCACAAGGCAGCTCTTTTTCCTACCGTAGTAGGCTGTGCCGGCTGAAAGTGAGTGAAAGCTAAGGTAGGCAGGCTTTTATATTGATCTGCAAAATCAGCCAGTTCCTTCATCACATTGACCAATTTCTTCTTAACCAATTTAAGAGCCTCTGTCATCACGATAATATCCGTATTATCCCCCACATAACAAGAGGTTGCTCCAAGATGGATGATGCCTTTGGCTTTGGGACATTGTACACCATATGCATAAACATGACTCATCACATCATGGCGTACTTCCTTTTCTCTTTTTATCGCCGCCTCATAATTAATGTCTTCCGCATGTGCTTTTAATTCATCAATTTGCTCCTGTGTAATCGGCAGCCCTAATTCTTTTTCTGTTTCCGCAAGAGCAATCCACAATTTTCTCCATGTCCGAAACTTCATATCCGGGGAGAAGATATACTGCATCTCTTTGCTTGCATAACGTTCTGAAAGTGGACTAAGATATCTGTCTGTACTCATATGTCTCTCCTTTTTACCTAAAACTCAGCCTTCAAAATCACCCCGAATATGATCCGTTGGCGGATCTAAGGGATAACTTCCGGTAAAGCATCCTTTGCAGATGCTTAGTCCGTTTACCAGTTCCGCTAATCGCTCTACTTCTAAATACGCCAGAGAATCAGCACCTATTATATCACAAATATCCTCAACGGAACGTTGATAAGCAATTAATTGTTCTCTGACCGGCACATCGGTACCAAAATAGCATGGCCATAAAAAAGGAGGTGAACTGATACGCACATGCACTTCCTTTGCACCTGCCGCCCGCAGCATATGCACGATTCGATCTGAGGTCGTACCACGAACAATGGAATCATCAATCATAATAACTCTTTTACCCTCCACCGCCTCTTTTAATGCATTTAGCTTCACCTGCACACTGGTTTCTCTATTCTTTTGCTTTGGTTTAATAAAAGTACGCCCTACATACGTATTCTTAACAAACGCCTGCCCATAAGGAATTCCCGATTGTAAAGAATATCCCAGTGCCGCACAATTGCCCGATTCCGGTACTCCTACAACAAGGTCCGCCTCCACCGGGGAATCCAAAGCAAGAAATCTTCCTGCAAGCATTCTTGAATGATATACGCTGATACCATCGATATAGCTGTCAGGTCTTGCAAAATAAATATATTCAAAGATACATCTTCCATGCTGTTCTTCTGCCACACACATACTGGTATCCGATTCTATCCCTTTTTCCGGGGAAATGGTTACAATCTCACCGGGTAGGACATCACGGATATACTCTGCCCCTATGGTATCCAGAGCACATGTCTCGGAAGCTAAGATATAAGCGTTGTCACGTTTCCCGATACATAGGGGGCGAAAACCATAAGGGTCCCTTGCTCCTATTAGCTTTCTGGGAGACATGATGACAAGGGAATAGGCACCTTTTATCTTCTTCATGGCACGTCCCACAGCTTCCTCTACGGATGACGTACGCAGTCGTTCTCTGGCAATATGATACGCAATGACTTCTGAATCTATCGTGGTCTGAAAAATAGCTCCCGTATACTCCAGCTCACGTCTGAGTTCCGCTGCATTGATCAGATTCCCGTTGTGGGCAAGACCTAAAGTGCCTTTTATATAATTTAATACAAGGGGCTGGGCATTTTCTCTCGTGCTGCTGCCTGTGGTGGAATAACGCACATGCCCAATACCAATATCTCCCGTTAATTTTTCCAATATCTCAGGGGTAAAGGTTTCGTTTAAAAGTCCCATTTCTCTGGTACTTACCACTTTTCCCTTAGGTCCGCTTGTGTCACTAACTGCAATACCGCAGCTTTCCTGTCCCCTATGCTGTAAAGCCAAAAGTCCATAATAAATCGTGGAGGCAACTTCACTGCCTCCAAAGTCATAGATGCCGAATACTCCACATTCCTCTTTCAGCATCTTTTATACCCCCAGGCGTTTAAATACTTCATGATACGCCTCTTCTACATTACCCATATCCCTCCGGAAACGGTCTTTATCCAATTTTTCATTGGTATGCACGTCCCAAAGTCTGCAAGTGTCCGGTGATATTTCATCGGCAAGCAGAATTTCTCCATGAAAACGGCCAAATTCTATTTTAAAATCTATTAATTTAATATCTGCCTGTAAAAAATATGCTTTTAATACTTCATTTATTTTAAAAGAATAATTTGTAATAGTCTCAATTTCTTCCCATGTGGCAAGTCCCAATGCTACCGCAAAGTAATCATTGATTAGGGGATCCCCCAAAGCGTCATTTTTATAACTGAATTCCAGGGTAGGCTCCTTAAATGTTGTACCTTCAGGAATGTCCAGCCTTTTGGAGAAACTGCCTGCCGCAGCATTGCGGACAATCACTTCTAACGGTACAATTTCTACTTTTTTCACTGCTGTTTCCCGATCACTGAGCTCTTCCACAAGGTGAGTCGGTACCCCTTCTTTTTCTAACAAACGAAAAACATGGTTGGTCATTTTATTATTGATCACACCTTTTAAAGCGATGGTACCTTTCTTTTCACCGTTAAACGCAGTCGCATCGTCTTTATAATCTACGATAACAATATCCGGATTATCTGTTGCAAATACCTTTTTTGCTTTACCTTCATAGAGCTGTTCCAATTTCTTCATTTTTCCTCCGCTCTGCCACGTATGGCAATCCAATATGAAATTATTATGTGTGAATAAAAATATACTAAAAAGTATATAACAATTATTTTCGTAAATCAATCATACAATTAGTTCACATAAAAATTTCTACATTGTGACGAAAAAATGTATATTATGAAGTAAATTTTCCGATAAATTCCCTAACACGATCATTGGGTGTTTTAAAAATATCCTCAGGAGTTCCCTGCTGTTGTATCACACCTTGTTCCATAAATATAATACGGTCTGACAATTCTTTGGCAAACTGCATCTCATGGGTTACAATAATCATGGTCATATGTTCTTTTGCCAGTTCTTTGATTACCTTCAGCACCTCCCCCGTGAGTTCCGGGTCAAGAGCCGATGTGGGTTCATCGAAGAAAAGTATCTGAGGCTGCAAGGCCAGTGCTCTTGCTATGGAAACACGCTGCTGCTGCCCACCGGATAACTGGAAGGGATAGGCATTTTTTTTATCTTCAAGTCCAAGCTGATGGAGTAATTTCATTGCCCGCTCTTCCGCTTCTTTTTTACTGATTTTATCCGCACTCATGGGAGCATCGATGATATTCTTCATCACACTATAATGAGGAAATAAATTAAAGTTCTGAAACACCAGACCGAAATACTTACGTATCTCTTTCAGCTTCTGCTTATTTGCATAGACACACTTTCCATCTTCTTCCCATGCCGCTGCCTCGCCCATATATTTCAATTCACCGCCGTCCATCTTCTCAAGCATCGTCGCGCAACGAAGCAGAGTGGATTTTCCTGAGCCGGAAGGACCGATAATCGATACCACTTCTCCCTCTTTTACGGATAAAGAGATATCTTCTATTACTCCGGTTCCGTCAAAGCCCTTTTTCATATGATTGATTTCAAGTAAATTCATCTACGATTACACTCCTTCTCAATGGGTTGCTTATCTTTATCTGTAATAACTCATTTTATTCTCTAAATATTCCATAACACTTGCTACAATCAGATTAAATATGTAATAGAATACACCGGCTGCCATCAGCGGCATAATACTTGTTTCTTTTGCTGCTATCTGTTTGGCAATGGTAAACATTTCTGTTTCTGCCAGAACAAAAGCAAGTGAGGTGTCCTTTACCAATGTAATAGTCTCGTTTGTAATAGACGGTAAGATTCGCTTAAAAACCTGGGGTAATATAATTTTCATAAAAGTTTGAATTTTATTATATCCGAGCACTTGTGCCGCTTCGTATTGACCGACCGGCATGGATTCAATCCCGGAACGATAAATTTCTGCAAAATATGCCGCATAATTTAATACGAAAGCAATGATAACTGCGAGAAACCGATAGGCGGAAGAAATACGAATTCCGAAGACATAAAAAGGCGCAAAGTATACAACAATCAACTGCAGCATCAAAGGCGTTCCTCTCATAATAGAGATATAAATCTTACTGATACTCCTTAGCGCCCAGTTCTTTGACATCCTTCCAAATGATAGAATCAACCCCAGGGGCAGCGAAAATAAAAGCGTCAGTACAAAGATTTCGACTGTCGTCCCCATTCCCTTTAAAAGTTGTGTCAATATCGTTACTATACTCATAGAAATACCTATACCTTTCATTCCCTTTTCCTTTTCATACGACAGAAATATTTCTGCCGTATGAAAAGGACCGCTGCCGGATATTTTGTTTTGCAGCGGTCACATATCATTCTTATATCATCATTATTTTCCCAGACAAATACTATCTGTCAAACCAAAATCCGAGTATTGTTCTGCAATCTTCATAAAAGTGCCGTCATCTGACATTTCAAGCAGAGTCTTTTCTACTTTATCTTTTAATTCATCATTTCCAAGCTTAAATCCAATTCCATATTGCTCTGATGCCAACTGCTCATCCAGAATCTTAAAACCATCTCCACGGGAGTTGATTTGATAGTGAGCCACACCGATATCAATGGCAAGCGCATCAATTGCCCCTTGCTCTAAGTCCATAAATGCCACATTGTAATCACCATACTGCTGCAGACTTTTAAAGGTAGCTGCCAGTTCTGCTGCATCCCCTTCTAACGCTGCCAATGCTGAGGAGTCCTTCTGGACACCAACTGTTCTGTCTGCCAGATCCGCCTGGGATGCAATACCTGCATCTGTCGGCACTACAAATACCTGACTGTTATCTACGTACGGAACTGTCCATGTGTAAGCATCCTCACGTCCTTGCATTGTAAATCCGTTCCAGATACAATCAATGGAACCGGAAGATAATTCCATATCTTTTGAGTCCCAATCAATGGGCTGTGCTACAAATTCCCAACCATTACGTGTACACACTTCTTTCGCAAGGTCTAAATCAAATCCAACATACTCCCCATATTCACCCATATATCCATAGGGCGGGAATTCTGCATCAAATCCTACCGTAAATGTTGTGGTACCTGCGGTCTCTGCGGAAGTTGATGCTTCAGCGCCTTTTCCACATCCTGACAGCAGTCCCACTGCCATAATCATTACAGATAAATATGTAATTAACTTTTTCATAATCATAACCTCTCCTTTCCATTACCTGCAATATTTGTGCTGTAGCACAAATTTGCATGTGAAAAATTCTATTTTTCACATTGCGTACTGTGTTGTTGTCACACTGCGTCTTGCTAAATCGTCAACACGCTGTCATATTATCACGCCGAACTCCTCACTGTCAAGAATAACCTATCCCTCGAACTGATGCATATTATGCTTAAGCTAACTCCTTCTCATACTTCTCCACCTGCATCATGATTTCTCTCGAATACTGAGGGTAATTATCCGATAACTCCTTTATCTCTGTCTGAATTTTATCTATTATACTTTCTCTGTTATAATCGATTCTGCCTCGTAAGGATTGTCTGCGCACGATGAGGTTATGTCTGATTTCTACCATCTCTTTATTATCGAGAATTGCTGCTGTCTGATGAAGCCATATCGCAGGGTCTTTAATGGGATAGCATTTCAGTATGCTCAGTAATTCTTTTTGGCAGCTATCCAACTCTAATTCTGCTTCTCTATATTTCTTTCGTTCTTCTTTCTCTACGATATATTGCTCCCATAGTGCCTTTAATTCTTTTGCACTGGATACCATGTATTTTAAATAATAATAGTCAAGCAAATTGGTATTATTTACATAACGGATTTTTGCCCTGTTCTGAAGCAATATAATCCGATTCATTCCTCTTTCCACCCTTTTCAGTTCTTTGACTGATTCCGTATATTTCATATAGAGAAACGCAATGACAATTACTGCGATTCCTGATGTCAGTATGAATCCTGTCTGGGTATTCATACCCATTGCATATTGCAGAACAAGGAGTACAATAAAACATAGAACCAGAGCAACGGAACAAATAATTGCCATCCCCTTTGTATCTGCAATGATTACCCTAAGTTCACTCTTTCTGTACTGATAAGCATGCTTCTCACCATCCAGCCGCCCCATATCTTGTCTTATCTTGCCTTGAAACTCTTCTGACTCTTCCAGTTTACGACACCCATCCTCAGCCTCTTCTTCAATCCGTTCCATCTGATGATACTTCTCAGCACTCATCCGGCTTTTCTTTTCAAGATAAATGCCTCGCTGTCCCTCAAGCTTTGCTATTTTCTCTGCACTTGCTTTCAGTTCACTTAATTCTATTTCAGGAAGTGCTTCTATTTCCTCCATATCTTTGAGATAAGAAGTTACGGTACTATATTCCGCATTTAATTCATTCATTTCTTTTACTGCATCTACCATTTGTTCCAGACAATTTTCAATATATTCCTGACGCTGAACCTTGTCATGAACATTCAGCTCCTTACGGCTATACTGGATTTCTGTCCAGTCATCTTCATAGTTTGTCGGTTCCGTTCTTCTGTTACTTCTCCACTTAGCAAATTTCTGAAATAGTTTACTGTCTTTTATTCGTCCCATTCCCTTAACCCAAGCCTTTCCTATTCCACAACTAATTCTCTGTATTTTTGTTTTAATTCATCGGTGATTCTCTCCACCTCTTCATATGGAGAAACGGAAACATTTTCTTCTTTATATTCTTTTAATATAGACGAGAATTGCTTATCCGCATTTTCAATCATTTTCTCTACTTCAAGAGCCAGTTCATAATCAATTAGCCCGGCTACAAAGTTTACATATTCAGCCTCTTCCATCTGCATACGATTGGCTGCCAAATATTGCATGTATGATTCTTTTGACCAATCACATTCATAAGCTTCCCGGAAGCTCTCTTTTGCACTTTCATATTCAAAAAGCCATGTATAAAGCACACCGCGATTATGGAAAACCTTAGCTTTTAGTGCAGCTTCTGTTTCCGGCAGTTCCTCTAACAGAATATCATAACTTTTAAGTGCCAGTACATATTTTCCGTTTTCCGCAAAATAATCCGCTCTGGCTTTCTTTTTCTCATACGTATTCATACTTACATTGTTTTTCAGATTATGTTCCGTTTGAAGAATTTCTTCCCTCGAATGGTAACCTACAAATGTAAGGATTGCTGTGATAAAAATGCTGACTTCTTCCTTTTTTTTATAAATTTTATAAAGTTCTGCTGATAACTCCGGCAGCTCGCATTCCTTCTCAATCCAATCAATCAGCTTACTATTCATGATTTCTTCATCAATCAGATATATATTTTGTACCAGACAGTAACACAGCTCTTCTATCGAGTATACATTGACGTAAACTCTTTCTACAAAATACGGTTTAGTTGCATATCTTCCCATGCAAAGCAATACTTTACTCAAAATATTTCTCCTTCCGTATTATTTTATCTCAAATATTTTTACCCATTCCCCACCGATAGTCGGGAAAAAATCTCCAAATCCCATATCTTTTACATCGATACTCACTTCATTCTCAGAAATCATCTTAAGCTCCATATGAAGTCTGGTGGTACGATTAGGGCGCGATGGTAATCCTTCAAGAATCATATTGATTTCTCTTGGTTCTTTTCCGTCCAAAGGTGTCAGAATGATAGATATACTATTCCCCTCTTCCAGAATCACATCATATTCACATCTGGCTTCGAACCAGTTAATACCGGCATCAATAACCGCAAAATAAGAATCTTTACCCCGGCGCAATACTTTCATCCCTATATTGGCTCTTACCTTATCTAAGCCAAGGAAGACATATTCATTACTTACATTTGTCAGATTCAGTTTTTCCTTGATTCCATAACAGGCGCCTTTGCCGTATAAGTTATTGCCGCGAAACACGCGTCTCCCCATGCAAAGGTACCGCAGAGACTCAACAGCCCACTCCTCTTTATATCCTTCACCAATCAAATATACACTGGACAGTGTCCGGCCTTTTAGTTTTTCCTTAATAATTTCAAGAAACTGCTGATCCAGCCTGCGCTTATCCATATCGTCCAAAGTTTCACCGCTTGTTAATAAACCTGCTTCCATTTCCGGATACTCATCCACTTCGATATATAAAACCACAGGTGTTGTTTTCTTGTTGGTATCCAGAGTATAAAGCTTCATCTTTTCACCGTTATAATCACACAGGAGTACACCATGATCCCATAACTGTTTTTCCTGATAAAGAGTATAGTAATAAAAGCTTTCCACATGGCTTTGGAAAAATATCTTGTTCGTCCTTAAATGTAGGTTAGATGCTATCCTTGCAAATACTTCTACCATTCTTTGATCCAAATCATCCATAGTAAACATAATACCATCGATATAGTCAAGAGATGCAATGAGTCCCAACAGCGATAAACTTCTTCTGATAAACAGGGTCAGCAGCGCAACCGGATCAAAGCTTTCACTCCCTACCGGCACCGGTTCCCCGATTCTTGCAAGAGTCAATAAATTCTCCACTTTCACTCCACCTATTTCTTTAGCATATTTGACTGCTTCTTTCCCGTAGAACCACTGGTTTACCTCATCTCTTTTGCATAGAATCATAGGGATATTATATTGCTGTGTTCCTGCCACAGTAGACACCGTTTCCGGCTCGTCCTCTCCTAACATACAATAGCTGATTTGAGCATAAGCATTGTTTAAATCATAACCTACGACCATCTTACCGCTATTCTTTTTCACTGTCCCTTCTTTTCTTTCCAATGTTTTACCCCTCCCTCTCATCTAACGTAAATGAAACATCTGAGAGGTTATGTAATCCTTTCTGTAATACTCCTCCAAAAGATAATTTACGGTTTGATAATCCTGCAGCACCTTTCCTACAACAATATCATTTAGCATGCTGAATCGATTCTCTGTCACATCCTGCATAATATCACTTTTGCTGATAGAGGCTTGCTTCACTATATTTTCTGTTCCATCCACTTCTTCCATAATGTAATATTTAAGGTTCTCCCCAAAAAACAAAACAAATGACTTCACACAGATACCACCGTACATATCTTTCATTTCTTCTTTTTTATGTTCGATTTTAGTGCCGTTTTCTTTTTCCAGTTCATAGCGTATTGATACCTTGCTCCCCGGATTCGCTCTGTATTCTATGATTGTTTTGTCTGAAAACTGTCCCATAATAGACATTTCATTGGTGTATTCTCTGAAAAAATTAAAATATATACTTTCTTCCAGCATTTCATATAAAAAAGTTTTAACAGACGCACGGATCTTTGCCGTGATATCGTCTTTATTCTCCGCATAATATTTCAAAAATGCAAGTTTACATATTTTCTCTAATCCCTCTCCGCGCTCATAAACCCGGAGTGCATCCGTAAACACAAAGGCATCCGTCTCTTCCTGTCTCACAAAATAATCATAAGAGCATTTTGCTAAGAATAAACTCTCTATTTGTGTTTTCGCCCCTCCGGATACATAATTTCTAAAAATTTCAAATCTATCTTCTATAGAAGAACCTGTAAATAACATCTGTACGAGGATTCTTTCACACAGAGGATAGGCTTCTATATCAAATGCTACTGCCGCTTTCCATAAATCCTGCATTTGCTTACTTGTCCCATTGTAAAAATGAACCAAATAGCTGAGCAGATTTTCGTCATACTTGCCTTCCTGATATGCATAATAAATAACATATGTCATTTTACCGTCTTCCAACAATCCATCTCTGGAAATCAAACGGCTGCATAAACGTACCATAGTTCTCACTTCTATGCCCTTAAGCCCAAACCTGACCATCCATTCAAAGGCTTTATCATACATTCCACGAAGAACCAGGAAGCGGATGATTTCATTGCGCTCTCTCTGCTCCATCCTGTCCGGTGAAAGTTCCTCTAAATATTGATCCAGCTTAAGCATATAATCTTGTTCATAATAATAGTGGAGCAGTTTCAGCCTTATCTCACTTTTTAAGTTCTCTTCCACATGCACAGCCTTCGCCATGTACCTGAATCTATCTGCATTCGCCTCTGTTACTGTGACCTCAGACTCCTCCCCTTTACAGAGAAAAATATCTAATCCTATATGCTCTTTTACATAGGGACTGATAAAAGTTATTAATCTTTCTGATGACATCATTTGTTCTATATGATAGGGCACACTGACTGAATATCGATTGCCTTTGCCATCCTCCAGCAGCATCTTATAATCACTCCCATACAGGGGTACCCATGCTGATCCATTACTTACCGGATACTTAAACTCCTCCTCACTGATTGTATAATTAACCACTACTTGTCTGATTTCTTTATTTTCAGTGGTCATTTGATTCATAAAAAGAATATCTGTCAGAGCTTTTGCAATCTCCTCATTGATCATTTTCGGTGAGATAACATGATGATATAAATACGCCAAGTCCTTGTTCATTCTTTTTTTCATCACTTGATCTATCACAAATCGTTCCATTTGCTGATAATAATTTAAATATAACTCCGGACGCTCTTCTTTCCTTCGATAAACATAGGCATACAAAAAAGCATTTTTCTTATAATCAAGTTCACTATGGTAAGAAAAATACATCAGCACCATCTTAGGTATCTCTTCTTTGTAATTTGTAGGAAGGGACATCATATAATACTCATATAATTTTGTAATTCTAAGCTCCTGTTCCACGGAAAGGCTGTACCACTTAAAATATTGTTCTCCTGTTTTATTTCCTTTGATGAGTAATGTGGAAATTACTTGCAATGTTTCATTTTCCGGATATTTCGCATAGCTTTCTTTCAGAATAAAAAAAGCTCTTTCAGAAAAACTTTTTAACCTAGTCATAAGATAACGCACATGCATAATCAAATCCGGAGTCATGAGGTCTCTCTTTACCGCAAAATTAAGTACCTGCATCTCAAAGGCACCCAATTTCATTAAAAGTGTAGGGTTCATCTGTAACAGATGCAAGGCCTCCGCGTATAAAACCGGGCTGGTACAGTTTCTTTTATACTGTTCTTCCAATACAAGCCATCTTTTGGATGGACTCTTGCTATACTCTTCTGATAAATAAAGCATAAGCCATGCAATCCGCCAATTACCCGGATAAGCACGGTACATTCTTTCCACCTTTTGTGCTACTTCATCGACATAACCGTCTTCCTTACGGTAAAGGGTCGTAAGGTATCGATAATAACACCACATTTCAGGAGAAACTTCATTTTCTCTCGAATATTCCTTCCCCTTCATTTCTTCCTTGATATGCTCCAGCAGCCACTCGGCCTCATTAAATCGCTCCTGTGTAATCAGAAGCTGCGCCTGAAACAACCTGGCCTGTAAATCTTTCCCATCCAGCACAGTAAGCCGATCCACCAATTTCTCTGTTTCGTCCATCCATATCCGGGAGCTTATTTTCTTAGCCCGATAGGAAACATAAAACTCAATTAACTGCACAAGAAGCTGTTTCTTCTCTTTGCGGATTCCCAATATTCTCTTATGCTCCATATTACGGATTACCGTAACCGGAATCGTAATATCCACATTAGAATTATAAATATGTATGGCTCCATAGTTGCGTCCTGCATGAAGCCTTTCACTCTCAATATAATAAGTCAGACGATAAGCATTTCCCAAAAAATCATCGTCCGAGATCTTTTCCTTGTCTATTCTAAGAAAGGCTGCATCCCCTTCAATCGTAAGGGCTGTATGTCCCCAGCCGTTTCTGCTTAAGGTTAAGCTATGTTCGGAAATATCATAGGGATCCTCAATAATAATTTCAGTTTTCTCCGGAATATACTCAATTTTCTGCTTTTTGTTTATTTCCAGTAAGAACTCTTCCATATTCTGTTCATTACCATAAGATGCAGAAAGCCCCTTATAAGAACAAAAATACTGCTTGTCTGTCCCGCTTTCAAATAGCTTTCTAAACTCCTTGGAATAAAATAATTTAACTGCTTCCTCCCAATTTGTTTTTGCAAGATTGGCAAAATGAAACATGTTTTTTATATTTCCAAGACTGGATGGAATGATACTTCTTTCTATATCTAATCGGAATGGGATTTCATATTCTCCGAAATTGGTTATAATGTAAAACTGACCTTCCAGACTATCGCCCTCTTCCAATCCTACTGAGCTAAACCGATAAAAGATTTCCTCCCTGACTCCTATAAATTCTTTATTCAAACATTCCACCAATAACTCTGAGGAATAAACATATCCCTCCACCAGTGTATTAACAGGATTGGATATAATAAAAGAGCCTTCTTTTGTTTCTCCCTTTTTTAAGGTAAGCGCCAGATTTTGGCATGAAAATTCTATGATGTTATTATGGTTATTTTCTTGATTTCTTTCATACTGTTCATAGTCGAATCTTCCTTCTATTAAATCATCCATTACCTTACGCAATCTCTTCACCCCAAACTGTACTAATATTATTGAATTATACCATTAAAAAACCCTTTTTAGCAACTGATTGAAAAATGAAATAAAAAGTAAAAATAATAGTTGACAAATAAGTAATTATGTTTTATTGTATTAATTAAGTAATACAGTAATACAAAACTTTAAGAAAGGAAGGATCACATGGCGTGGATATTAAATGCAGATAAACCTATTTATGCACAGCTCGTCGAAATTATACAGATGCAGATTATCTCAGGTCAGTATAAAGAAGGTGACCGGCTTCCAAGTGTCAGAGAGCTGGCAGCTGAGGCAAGTGTTAATCCTAATACTATGCAGAGAGCTTTTGCAGAATTAGAAAAGAGCGGCTTAATTGTAACACAAAGAACAAGCGGACGTACCGTAACGGAGGATACCGAATTGATTAAACAGACGCAATCACAACTCGCTGATGAATATATTAAAAACTTCTTCCGAATGATGAAAGAACTCGGATATACAGAAAGAGAAATCAAAGATTTGATTGACGAAAAAGCAGATGGGGAGGTGGAATAAATGGATTTATTAGCAGAAATCAATGGTTTAACTAAAGTCTATGGCAGTACTTTGGCAGTTAATAATATGAGTTTTGCAATCCCCAGAGGCAAGATTATCGGATTACTCGGCCCCAACGGCAGCGGTAAAACCACTTTGATTAAAATGATAAACGGACTATTAACACCAACTGCTGGAACTATCCTTGTAAACGGATATGCCCCCGGTATTGAGACCAAGAAAAAAATTGCATATCTGCCCGAGCGAACCTATCTTCAAAGCGGTATGAGGGTATGTGATTTGGTTGATTTTTTTGATGACTTTTATGATGATTTTGAAAGAGACAAAGCATTTACTATGCTGCAGTCTTTAAATATTGCTTTTGCTTCCCAGCTGAAAACACTATCCAAAGGGACGAAAGAGAAAGTGCAGCTTATCCTTGTGATGAGTCGTAATGCGGATTTATATATTCTAGACGAACCCATTGCCGGTGTTGACCCTGCTGCCAGAGACTATATTTTAAAGACAATTATCAGCAATTATAATGATAATGCAAGTATTCTATTATCCACTCACTTAATATCTGATATCGAAAATATACTGGATGAAGTCATATTCATCCGTGATGGACAGATGATGACACATATGTCTGTGGATCAGATAAGGGAAAAATATGGTAAATCAGTAGATGCTTATTTCAGGGAGGTGTTCGCATGTTAAAGAAATTATTTAAATACGAGTGGAAGGCCTTCTGGAAAGTTCCGGCAACCATTAACATTTTTCTTCTTATTATAACCGCACTGGGAGTGATATCCTTACTCTCCCCACTATGGCGTCTGGATTCTGATATTATGGGACCCTTAGCAGTCTTGGCTCTTATGTTTTATTATCTTGCTATCTTTGCCGGTTCCATTGCGGTCAGCGTATATATCGCCATAAGATTTTACAAAAATGTTTATACAGATGAAGGGTATCTGACTCATACCCTCCCCGTTACACCAAGAAGCATTATCCTTTCCAAACTATTTGTAGGTACTATCTGGACTTTTATTACAGCAATAACTATCGTAGTAAGCGTCTTTGCATTATTTATGTCTGTTATAAGTATTGAAAACATTAATTTTTTTGAAGAAATGAAAACTGTATGGTCCTACTTTGGGTATTTTATTCGTCATTATCTTAATATGAACGTAATCGTCTTTATAGTATTTACTGTCTTATATATGATATTAAGTACCTTTTTCTCAATCATTATGATGTATGCAAGCGTTGCACTTGGGCAGCTCTTTACAAAACATAAGGTGATGGGAGCCATCATATGGTATATTGCTATATATGCTCTTATACAAACGATATCTTCCCTGTTTATCAATGCTCCGCTTTTCGCACAGATGGCAGCTTTACCATCTATAAACCTTGATGTCGGTTCATATATAAAACCTATATTTGTGATATCCGCTATCTTTACTCTTATACTAAGTGCGGTACTATTCTTTATTACAGAGTATATGATGAAAAAGAAATTGAATCTAGAATAATAATAATTCCCTTGGGCAACTTATATTGATTGCCTCAAGGGAATTTTTAGTTCATTATATGGATTGTATTGCATCTGCCAGTTGGTTCAGCGCCTGTTCCAGAATACTTCTGGGGCAGGCAATATTGATTCGTTCAAATAAAGCGGTTTCTTTACCGAATACGATCCCTGCATCCAACCATAATTTTGCCTTATCTATTATTAGATTTTCCAGTTCTTTATAGGAGAGTCCAAGTTTACTGCAATCCAGCCAGAGTAAGTAAGTACCTTCCGGTTCTACCAGAGTAATCTCAGGTATATTTTCTTGCAGGAATGTCCTTGCAAACTGGAGATTTTCAAACAAATACTCTTTTAATTCTGTGAGCCACTCCTCCCCCTTACTATAAACAGCTTGCGCAGCTGCCAGACCTAATGTATTTACCTGACTGTAGCCACTGGCTCCCACTTCCCACCGAAACTTTTTCCTTAACTCATCATTAGAAATTATAATATTAGAAACCTGGAGACCTGCCATATTAAATGTTTTACTGGGTGATGTGCAGGTTATTGTGCGGGCTGCCAGTTGCTCGCTTAACGATGCAAAGGGAATATACCGGTAGCCGGGGTACACAAAATCACAATGTATTTCATCTGCAATCACAAGCACATCATGGCGAAGGCAGATATCTCCTATCCTTAGCAGCTCTTCCCTGGTCCATACCCTGCCCACTGGATTATGGGGATTGCACAGAATAAATATCTTCACTCCATGCTTACTTATTTTCTCTTCAAAATCTTCATAGTCAATGGTATACCTTCCATTTTCATAGGATAACTGATTGTTTATCATCTTCCTTTGATTCATAACAATAGACTCGGCAAAAGGATAATAAACGGGCTGCTGAATAATAACAGCATCTCCGGGATTCGTAAACGCTCTGATTGCCTGAACAATGGCATAGACAACTCCCGGGGTTATCGTATTCCATTCCGGCTTAATCGGAAAGTCATATTGATTCTTAAACCACTGAGTTAATACGTCATAGTAGCTGCTTTTGGGATCCGTATAACCAAAAATCCCATGTTCTGCCCTGCGTACCACGTCCTCAATCACACACTTTGGCAACCGAAAATCCATATCCGCAACCCATAAAGGAAGCAAATCCTCTCTGCTTTTTCTCTCCATACCAAAATCATACTTTATAGAATTAGTATTGCTCCGGTCAACGATTGTATCAAAATCATATTGATCTCCCATGTATTTCACTCCTTGCTCATCCATCATTTATCATTTAAGTGCCTGCTCAAGATCTTCTATCAAATCCTTCACATGTTCGATTCCAACCGATAACCGAAGCAGACACTCATCAATTCCCTGTGCCTTCCTCTTCTCTGCCGGAACATCTGCATGTGTTTGGTAGAGAGGGTATGTAATCAGGCTTTCCACTCCGCCCAGGCTTTCAGCAAAACGAATTATTTTTACATTTTTTAAAATATTCTTTGCAGTCTCTTCATTTTCGACAACAAAAGAAATCATGCCACCATATCCGGAACTCTGTCTATCCACAATCTCTTTGGATTCATAATCCTCAAGACCGATATAGTGGACTGCTTTAACTTTACTGTGACCTTTCAGGTAATGAGCAATTGCTATTGCATTCTCCTGATGCTTCTCCATGCGGAGTGCTAAAGTCTTTATCCCACGCAGTAAGAGCCAACTGTCAAATGGGGAAAGTCCAGCCCCTGTTGTCTTTATAATATATCTCAATTTATCACTAATTTCAATCTGATTCGTTACAAGAAACCCTGCCAGAGTATCATTGTGTCCCCCCAAATATTTGGTACCGCTGTGTATCACAATATCAGCCCCCAGATCCAATGGTTTCTGATAATAAGGGGTCAAAAATGTATTATCTACCACAAGCAGGATTCCTCTTTCTTTGGCAATTTTAGAAACGGCGGCTATGTCCGTTGTCTTCATCATTGGATTCGTGGGTGTTTCCACAAAGATTGCCGCTGTATTTGCTTGTAATCCCTTTTTCACTTCTTCCAGATTACCGGTGTCCACATAGCTGACTTCCAAGCCGTTTTTTATATTAATATTGTCAAATAAGCGGATGGTTCCCCCATATAAATCATCGGTAGCAAGAATATGATCTCCCGGTTGAAATAGTTCCAGACAGCTGGCTATGGCCGCCATTCCGGAAGCAAAAGAAAGAGCGTCCACTCCATTTTCCATATCGGC
>CAYXCV010000017.1:19323-34125 GCA_964463365.1 uncultured Kineothrix sp. | reverse complement strand
ATAAAATCATTGAACTTATCCGCGTCTATACTTTTGATTTGATCCCTCTTAACAATAGTTTTAACAATAATCAAGACTGTAATAATAACAGTCAAACCAATTAAAAAGATAGCAGGTAAAATATTAAATATCATTTTTGAATCTCCTTTCTTTGGAGTAAAATTAGAATGTTTCATGTGTAATAATAATATTACATGTGATATGATTTGTCAACACTTATAACTAAAATAATTTAATTCACGAACGGGTGTAGGTGAAATCAACATTTGCGGATGCTTATCAGTGATTCATAAAATAAAGTTCCATATCAACCTTTTGCCAATTGATATGGAACTTCACTAATTTAAGTAATTCCAAACTCTTTCATACGTGCTTTTCGATATTCTTTATCATTGACACACATGGCAATTTCATCAGCTCGTTTTTCTTCTGCTAAACGTCGGATTAACTTTGCTAAGTTCTCTTCACCGGTTTCCTCGCCAATACTTTTGCCCTTTTCTTCCGCATAAAGCAACTGTGCGTCGTAAGTTGCTCTTGCCTTCTCCAATGCATCTGTCACTTGTCGCTCCTCCTTGCTTAGGTTTACATAATCAATTATAGTTGCTGCTTTCTTTATATAGTCTGGGGCACCTTGTGAAACGGTACCCGTTAGAAAATATTTTCTCCAATAATTCTGATTATCAGTTTCCTTATTCTCTTTCGGCAGTTCAAAGTATCCTATTTTTATTAAATCCCTTTCAAAACCCTTTTTTCTTTTTGGGTCATACAACTGAAATACACGAAGAGATTGTTCATCATTAAAATGCTTATAGCCTAGGATATTTAGGGTATATACTGGTCTTAGAGTGGAATAACGGTTGCGCTTTCCTTTTTCATTCTCTTCCGTGTTATTAAAACTATTATAATTCTGACAAAATCTTTCAAATAGATAGTATAGTGATCTTTCTTCAAAAAACTGTGTCTGTTTCACCTGCAATTCCATGGTTATATCTGCTACTCTCAATGAAACAGATATGTCTCGCATGGTTTCCCGCAAAACGGTTATTTCTTCATTTTCAATAATTTCTTTATAATCGTGAATGGAATAAGGGTTATGAATGATAATTTCCTCTGAAACAATATTAAAAAAGTCCTGAATAAACCCAGCTAGGATATCCTTATTTTCTTCACTTGCCAATACTTTCTTAAATAATAAATCATTTGTAGCTAAAACTTTTATCATATATCTACTCCTTTTTATTTTACCTTTTTTTGTTGATAAATACAATTATAAATGGCAAAATAATTGGTCCATAGGCAATCCCCCCTTATTGATTTTTTTTACTCATGGGATTTTCGATGATTGAAGATTTAGAATGTACCAAGAGGTACAAATGTACCATTCGGTGCATAAATGATTTTATCAGAAATGATTCCCGTAGATTTTAATTTATATTATAGCAGAACATATTATTTTGTAAAGATTAACCCGATAACCTTAACAGAGCAGAATGCTATTTCATCTTTTTCTGATAAGGAGTATCAAAAGGAGAGAGTTTCGACGGTTTACACATGTAATACGGTTTCTATTGAATTCTTGTTAGGGTGCAAATTAGATGCTATACTATGCATAGATAATAGGTTATAATTATATCATAATAATGATATAAGAAGGAGGCGTCATATGATTATCAAGGCATCAGCAGTATTAAGGAATGATTATACTACCATATCAAATCTTGCTAAAGAAACAAAAGAACCGATTTATATTACCAAAAATGGCGAAGGTGATATGGTGCTGATGAGCATAGAATCTTTTGAAAAAAGAGAACAAATGTTAGAGCTTCGGGAAAAAGTATTGCAGGCGGAACAGGAACGTATAGATGGCAAAAAAACAATGAGTGTTTCAGAAGCCAGAAAAGCATTGAGGGAGCGTTTGCATGAAGCATAGAGTGGAGATTCTTCCAACTGCATGGGAAGATTTGAAAAGGATAGAAGATTATTATGCCATAACATTTGACATAGAAACGGCAATTAATGTTACCGACCATATCTTAAATGCCATAGAGAGACTGGAAGAATACCCTGATTTGGGTTCTTCCATTCCTGATCAATGGCTAAACGGGAAGGGATATCGAATGGTAATATGTAAAAAGCACATAGCCATTTACCGTGTCATAGACAAGTCGGTGTATATTTACCATATTGCAGACACGCAGACAGAGTATACAAAGTTATTCTATTAAGAGAATCATATCAGTCTGGATTTCGGCGGTTATTTATAATTTCTAAATATTCAAATGATACAGCATTGTTTAAATATATACATTGTCAAAACATATTTATTTTAACAACTTAAGATTAATTAGTTTACTATGTTTCAAAAATTGTCTATTATCTTTATAATAGGCAATTTTTTAATAAATATGAGAGAGGTTGGTATTTCTATATGGAAGTTAAGCACAAAGGCTGGGACTGGAATAAAGTAGATTCCAGTTCATGGAATATGGTTTCGGAAGAGTTTTTTCCAATAGCATACAGTTGGATAGACAGATTTCATTCCGTGCTGGATATTGGAGCAGGAAAGGGAAGACATTCATTTTATTTTGCAGAGTATGGGTTTGATGTTAGTGCGGTAGATTTATCGGAAAGCAGCATAGAATACATTACTAAGATTTCACATGAAAATAATTTTAAAGTTCATGCAGAAGTTGCCGACATGACGAAATTACCATTTGACGAAAACACATTTGATTGTGTCATTTGCTTTCACACAATTTATCATACGGATTATAGAGGAATAAAGCTAGCTCTTGAAGAAATTCAAAGAGTATTAAGAAATGATGGTGAGGCCTTTATTTCATTTAATACAAAAGAAAACCCATCCTTTATAGAATCAGAATCACATGATGGGTATACCATGATTAAGCAAGAGGGGATTGAAAAGGGAGTGCCTCATTGTTATCTCAATGAAAAGGAACTAATGGATATTCTTTCGGAGTTTAAAGTCATTTCACTAAGCAAGGTGCAAAATTATATTAGAAAAGGCAATCAAGCCCATGGAATTCATTTTTATGCACATGTAACCAATCAGAAATAGTAGCAGACACAAAAGGAAGTGGATAAATGTAATAACGCGGAGGGTGTGAGATGAAAAGTAAAATGCATATGAGAAGTAAAATTCTTCTTCTTTGCTTAGGTTGTACTTTAATTGCATTAATTCTACAAACAATTTTATTTCAGAATACTTCCGCTAAGTTAATCTATCATCAAGCGGAAGAAGAGAGTTTTAATTCTTTGAAAAATATGCAGAATGATATATACAGTTTTGTTAAAAATATCGAGAGTAATCTTATCAAAATATATGGGAAAAAAGATTTTTTAAAAAATTTACGAAGTGATGGAACAACGGATAATTTAAAAAGTAATCACTATCGGTTAGCATATACTTTTGCGACAGAGAATTTTGATAGCACAGATGCGGTATTGGCATTGTATGTATATACTGATAGTCATGATATTATAAGTACATATCGGAGAGCGGTTACACCGAAACATAACTACGAAATAGATATATATGATAACATAAAAGAACAGAACGCAGAGTTGGTAAAGGAATATGCGGAATCAGATGATGCGGTAATGTTAATTACTAGTTATTATAATAAATATAGGGAAACGGATATTATTAGATTTGTTTTAAAAATATATAACAACAGCAATTTGAATGATAAGCTGGGGTATCTTGTTTGCGATATTGATAGCAAGGTAATTCGAAGTATAATGGAAAAGTATAGTATGAGTCAGGAAGTATTTATGTGGATTCAGCCGGTGGGAGACCGAGTTATGACTTCTATTGGTGCTGTTGAGGGGAACGAAGAAAAAACATTTTTAGAGATTGCTTCTCAGATAGAAACCAGCCGGGATAATGAAGTAAATAAGTTGGAATCTTCCAAACGTGTTATTTTTCAATATCCGCAAAGTAAATATAATGTAATAGCATATTCACTTATGCCCAAATCGTTTTTATCACAGAATCAGAAAACATTGACACGAAATTTAGTTCTTATCGCAGTAATCATGATTGCAGCAGCGACAATGCTTAGCACGTTTATTTCAAAAAGTTTAACCAAGCCCTTAGTCAATCTGACCGATACTATGAAACGTATCAGACACGGGGAAACTTTGTTACGGGCGGAAATATCAAATCAAGATGAAATCGGTGAACTGGCCAATAATTTTAACCGTATGTTGGATGAAATGGATACACTGATGCGTAAGGAATATGAAGCAAAATTGATGTTGAATAAAGCGGAATATCGTGCTTTGCAGGCACAGGTTAATCCACACTTTCTATACAATACACTGGATACTATGAGCAGTATTGCTATGGTACAGAATTGCATGAAGGTCAGCGGTCTTAGCCAATCTTTGGCGAATATCTTTCGATATAGTTTGGAGATGCAAAGACCTTTTTCAACAGTGGCACAAGAAATAGTGCATTTAAAGAATTATATTTATGTAATGAATGAAAGAATGGGAAATGAGATAGAGTACCAATTTGAAATTGATAATCAGATATTGCAGGACACATTACCAAGAATCACCATACAACCCTTGGTTGAGAACGCCATAAACCATGGTTTAAGGAATAAGCATGGCGATAAAAGAATTATGATTAGTGCAAAGGAAATAAATCATAAATTAGAAATTAGTGTAGAAGATAATGGAATAGGTATGACTGCGGAAAATATTGCATGCATTATCGAAAATAAATCTCATGAAAAAGAAAGTGAGAAGGAACATACATCCATCGGTCTGGCCAATATCCAGTCGCGCATTCAAATGCTTTATGGAGAAGAAAGTGGAATTAAGATTGAAAGTGAAGTTGGGGAATGGACGAAGGTTACAATTACGATACCTAGAACAACAATGGAGGATGTTAAGGCATGGATGCAGGATTAAGATACAAAATTTTAATAGCAGATGATGAACACTGGACCAGGGAAAAATTACGTACTATGATTCGATGGGAAGAATATGGTTTGCAGTTCATGGAACCGGCGGTTGACGGGGAGGATGTCTTAAGGAAGATTGAAATAGATAAACCGGATATTTTGATTACTGATATTAATATGCCTTTTATTAACGGTGTCGAATTGTTGAATAAATTAAACCAAGAGCATCCGGAGATTATCACTTTTGTTATCAGTGGATATAATGACTTTGATTATGTGAAAGAGGCTTTTATGGCTGGAACGATTAATTATTTAACCAAACCGGTGGCAAAGATTGATCTGATTCAGGCACTGTCGAAAGCATTGGAAATAATCAGCAGCCGGGCAGCGGAGCAGGAAGAGATATTAGAGGCAGCATCCCTAATTGAAGATAGGGAGTTTAGTCTTTTAGTGGAACGAGAGGAAACACTGTTTACACCACCCAATAATATATGTAGTAATAATGATTTTGCGGGTTCGAGTCTGATTCTGATTAAATTTCATCAGATGAAGGAAGTGCTGAGAGCCTATGAGTATAAGAGAAATCGTTTATCTATAGCAATTAAAACAGAAATTAAAAGGTTGCTTGATGATGAGGATGTTATTGTATTTAATCATACTTATCGCTCAAATGAGTTTTTAGCTATAACAGATATGAATGCCGATAAGATGGTGCAAATTGCCAGAAAGCTAGTAGTCGTGTTATATAATTTAACCAAATCAGTGATAACTATATGTATCAGTCAGCGCAGTTATTCATTGGACAGTATCCATGTTGCTTATGTTGAGACAGTAGCATTATTGATGGATAGAGGTTTTACAAAACATAATGAAGTTGTGATAGCGGGAGCAGAAAGAATACAAAAGAACGGAGAAGGAATTAGCAGCAGAGTGTCACAGGAACAAGAGAATCAATTAAAAAGTCATCTCCGAAGCGGGAATAAATTAGCAATTAGAAGACTCATATTTGATTCTATTGGAATAAAATATTGTCAGGAGAAAAAGTGGGGATATCTGGAGGTAAAACAAACCGTTAAGAAAATTGCAAATATTTTATCAGAATATGCTGCTACATACATACAGCCAAAAGAATTAGTAGACATGGAAAGTATGGTTTTTCAGGCTGATAAAATAGTCGAAATGTTAGATAATACAGCCCTTTGTGAAGCACTGGAAGCTATTATTGAATTAACAGTGATAGAGAACCGTGAGACCGCAACAGAAACGATGAAGGATATCGTGAAACAGGCCGCAGACTATATTGATGAATATTATTATGAAGATATTAGCCTTACGGGTCTGGCAAATCAGTATAATGTGGAACCCTCCTATTTCTCAAAGTTATTTCGTCAGCAAATTGGTGAAACTTTAATGGTTTATCTAACTAAGGTAAGAATTGAAAAAGCAAAAACTTATATGAAAGATCCGACAATTAATCTGACAGAGATATCATTCATGGTTGGCTATGATGATTATTCATATTTTAGCCGGGTTTTTCGCAAAATAATAGGTATGAGTCCGCGCGATTATCGTAATCGGATATAAAGGAAATGAGATATGGAGCGAAGAAAAATAGTGGCGGTGCTGATGGCAGCCGTACAAATTTTTATATTAAGCGGCTGTATATCAGATGATACCGCAAAGGAAAGTAGTGTAAATGATATTGTTAAGCTGACCGTGTTGGCTGGACAGTCGACATCAGATGCAGGTATTGAAGATATGATAAATGAAGCATTGGAAGAACAATTTCCAAATGTGGAATTACAGTGGGAATGTGTTGATTGGGGCGAACAATTCGGAGATTTAATGCAGGCACGGATATCAGCTCATGATATTCCAGATATCATGATAGGAAAGGCACAGGATATACATACGTATGCCTCTAGTGGAAATCTAGCAGAGATTCCTGAAACTTGTATTACTGATATTTCGGATGAGGCATTGGCGGCAGTGACCATTGATGGGAAGGTATACGGTGTTCCCTATAATGCCTGGTATCAGGGTATTGTTTATAATAAAGATATATTTAGGATGTACGATTTAGAAGTACCAAAGACAATTGAGGAACTCGATTATATAATCCGAATATTAAAAGAAAACTCAGTCACTCCTTATGCCAGCCATTTTCAAGAAAGCTGGAAGGTAGGAAATATGACCATGCAGTTTTTGATGAATGATGTATTTCGATATGATAGTAATTGGGGACAGCAGTTTAGAGCGGGTGAGACAGGTTTTTCCGTAGATGATAGAGTTAGACGATGCTTGCTGAATAACTCAAACATATTAAAAGACTCATGGGAGGATGCATTATTAATTGGACAGGCAGAAAGTGACCAGAGATTTTCTGAGGGTAAAGCTGCGATGTATATTACGGGCTCATGGTCCATGCAGTTTGTCAGCCAATATGGGGAGGGTCAGGAATTTGGCATATTTCCTTATCCCAATGAAAGTGGTGATGCCTGCTTAATTCGTGAAACCAATATGACACTTATAAAAAGTGCGAAAACAGAACATAGTGATTTAATAGATGAAATTTTTACTTATTTAATATCTGATAAATCACTAATGGAAGAAATACTTGATTTTACTCAAACATCATCTGTATGTGAAAATGTGAATCCTAAAATTAGAAATATTCTTCAGGATGATATTGATTTATATGAAGAAAGAGGGCAGGTGATTGAGGTTACAGCCGGTAATGCACAACTAATTTGGCCTTTTCAAAATGAAGTTGCCGCAAAACAATTACAATGGCTCCAAGGGCAGATTGACTTGGAGGAGGTTTTATTATATGCAGATGAAATAAGAGCAGACAGTAGTTATTAATTTAGCTTTTTACAAAAATGTGCAACTTCTTTTTCCGGTTTTGTCCTATTTCTGAGAAATGTATTTTATCTATAATGAAAGTACATTAATGAGAAGGAGGAAAAGCAATGAAAAAGAAGTTAATAACCAGTCTGTTACTTATTGTCAGTATGACAGCAGCAATGTTAGCCGGATGTAGTGGAGGTACGCAGGAAAGTGCGGCACCACAAGAGGCAACAGAAGCAGTAGAAGATGAGAAGCAGGAAGAAACAACTGCGGCTGAAGTGAGTCAGGATAAGGAGGCAGTAACATTAACAGTATTGGCTGGGCAGTCAACAACCGATGCAGGAATTGAGGATATGATTGATGCGGCATTGGCTGAAAAATATCCCCATATTACACTTGAATGGGAATGCGTAGATTGGGGAAATGATTTTCAGCCTAAGATGCAGCAGTATATGCAATCGGGACTGCCTGACATTATGATTGGAAAGGCACAGGATGTGGCAACATATGCTCCTCAGGGAGTATTAGGTGAAATTGCCGAAGAATACCTTGATAAAGGGTTAGATGCAGCAAGGGAAAATGTAACGATTGATGGAAAGACATACGGGTTAGTTTATAATGCTTTATATCAGGGAGTATACTATAATAGGACAATGTTCAAAGAAAACGGATGGGAAATTCCTAAGACGATTGATGATTTACAAGTCATTATAGATGACTGTAAGGAAAAAGGTATTACACCTTTTGCCAGTCATATGGTAGATACTTGGTCAATCGGAAATGTAACGATGCAGTTTGCTATGAATGATGTGTTTAATAAGGTTGCGGATTGGGGAGATAAATTCCGTGCCGGTGAAGTATCATTTGCACAAAGTGAAGAAATGCAGACAGCTTATGAGTACAATAAACTAATTTTTGATCATACATATGCAGACACCTTTTCTACTGAACAAACAGATTGTGATGCTAAGATGGTTCTTGGTGAGGCAGCTATGAAAGTTTCAGGTTCATGGTCAATCCAAAACTTTCTTGATATTGATGAAAATTTTGATTTTGGTATTTTCCCATTTCCTAATCAGAGTGGTGATTCAAAACTTATTTTCGAACCGAATATTACCATTATGACAAGTGCTCAGAGCGAGCATCAGGATGCAATCAATTGTGTTTTGGATGTATTGACATCGGATCAGGATTTGGCAATTGAAATTTATGATTATACAAAAACAGCATCGATGTTGAAAAACGTATCGCCAACATTTGAAAACCCGAGTCAGAGTGATATTGACACGTATGCGTCAAATGGTATGATTGTAGATGTTACTTTGGGAAATAATCAATTGGTTTGGGGTGGATTTCAGGAAGAAAATGCAAAAGACATCGCAGCATGGTTACTTGGAAATATTAGCTTTGAAGATTGTCTTGCCGCTTCAGATGGAAGGGTTGACACCAGTTCAGCTAATTAAATAAACATATAAGATAGAGTTGTATATTTTCAAAAATGTACAACTCTATTTTTCCGTTTTGTGCTAACGCCTGGAAAACTTAAAGCATTATAATAAAAACAAAAAGGAGTAGAAAAAATATGGAAAAAAAATTAGTGAAACAGTATCTATGCATGGTATTGCCGGGTTTTATTATCTTTACGATTGGTTTAATCATTCCGTTGTTTATGGCAGTACGATATTCATTTACCAGTTGGGATGGGATGTCGATTGAAAAACCTTTTGTCGGATTAAAAAATTATATAAATCTATTTAATGATAGTGATTTTAGATCGGCGTGGTGGTTTACAATTAAGTTTACAATTGGAAACACGATTATCCAAAATGTAGTAGCATTATTTTTTGCGGTTGCTTTGGATAGTGGAATTAAATTCCAGAAGGTATACCGTACAGCCTTGTTTGTACCATGCCTGATTAGTGCTGTTATTGTTGGATTTATTTGGCTGAAGATGTTTTCTAATGTTCTGCCGGAGATTAACAATCTGTTAGGTACAAATATTAATTTTAGTTTATTTGGCAGCGATAAGACCGTTTTATCAGGTTTACTAATAGCTAATAACTGGCAATGGATTGGATATTGGATGCTAATATATTTGGCAGGGCTTCAATCGGTACCTTCAGATTTATATGAAGCGGCAAAAGTAGACGGGGCAGGGGCAATTAAAAGGTTTTTCCATATAACTATTCCAATGTTAGCTCCCGCAATTACCATCTGTGTTGTGGGAATAACAACAGGGTCCTTAAAGGTATATGATTTATTAGTATCCTCGACAAAAGGCGGTCCTGGCCGGGCATCAACATCTATCATATATCAGACTTATATAACGGCAATTAACGGACGGCAATATGGATATGGTTCCGCAATGTCTGTTACACTTGTGCTGGTACTATTCCTGGTAGCTTTGATACAAGTAAAGGGATTAAAGAAAAAGGAGGTACAGGCATAATGAAATACAAAAAGAAACAGAAAGAAGTCGTGATAGAACCATATACAAAAGGTAAACTTGCAATTCAAATAGGTATGACTATCATAGCAATATTGTTTATAGCTCCGCTTTTTATTATTTTAAACTATTCTTTCAAGACAAAAAAAGAATTGTATTTGACTAGTCCCTTGTCATTGCCATCAACTTTTAATTTTGACAATTATGTCAAAGCTTTTCAAAAGCTGAATATGGGAACGACCATGTTAAATACATTTCTCTATACAGTAATTAGTGTAGTATTATTGGCATTCCTTTGTGGTACTACTGCATGGGCAATTGCAAGATGCAGACATAAATTTTTTAAATTTTGTTATTTCTATTTTATTGTAGGTATTTTAATTCCATATCAGGCTTTGTTTTTACCAATTTATATTATAGGATTTAATTTGAACCTGACAAATACTCCATATGGTATAATTTTTATGTACATTGCAACAGGTGTATCCTTTGGAGTATTTTTGATGAATAGTTTCATGTCAACGGTACCTATTGAACTTGAGGAAGCAGCCAGAATTGATGGATGTTCGGTATTTATGACCTATTTTCGGATTGTTTTGCCTCTTCTTAAACCTGCCATGGCAACATTAATCGTAATGCAGTCATTTCAAATATGGAATGATTATTTGCTGGCAAGTTTGTATGTGAGCAAAAAGGGATTAAAGACTTTAACAGTAGCGATTCAATCACTGTTTTCAGCTCAGACTAGCGATTATACGACAGCGATGGCAGCTATTGTTATTTCAATCTTACCGATTGCAATACTTTTTATATTTTTACAAAAATATTTTATTAAAGGAATGACCGTGGGAGCGGTTAAAGGTTAGTGTGAAAAATGAATTTTTCACACCCAAATTTGGCAGAATGGAGATTAAAATGAGTAAATTATTAAAACAGTATATGTTAGGGGATATGATTGCACGTTACATTATAGATGATAATAATGAACAAGTAGGATTAGTGTTGGTGCCGGCGGACGAAACGGCTTCACTGGCAGCTGATAAGATTATGCAGGTGGATTCATTAATACAGCTAAAATTAACCGGGGATATTTATGATGAAGCATATGCACAGGGAATATCAATGCGAAATGGTGAAACTGTCAGGAGACTATATTATCATGGTCAGGAAGTTCAGTGGGAGGGCGATTGCCTGGTAGTGACAACTATAATGAAGGATAGGCGCGGCTATTTAGCTAAGCATATATTGTCATGGAAAAAGGATATGCCGTATGTCAGGATACATTGTAGCTTTCAAAATAACAGTGAGGAAAGTGTAACATTGGAAATGTTTGAAAGCTTTTCATTAAGTGAGATCTCGCCGTATTTATCAGGTGATGGATATGAGCAGTTGGAGCTTTACCGGATTCGCAGCGTATGGAGTCAGGAGGGGAGACTTGACATTGTTCCCTTAGAGGATCTGCAGCTGGAACCGGCTTGGGCACCTCATGCTGTACGATGTGAAAAATTTGGTCAGGTCGGTTCCATGCCGGTCAATAAGTATTTTCCGTTTGTAGCAGTAAAAGATAAACAGAATGATATTTTTTGGGGAGCACAGATTGCACATCCGGCTTCCTGGCAGATTGAATTATATCGTAAGGACGATGGCCTGTCATTAAGCGGCGGACTGGCTGACCGGGACTTTGGGCACTGGAACAAAAATATAAAGCAAGGTGAAATATTTACGACACCTACAGCTATTATCAGTGTTGCTAAGACAGCCTCTATTGATATCTTTTCGGCTCGGCTCACCATAGCGGGAGAGGAAGGTCTGCAGACGGCTCCGGTGATAGAAGACAATCTGCCGATAGTTTTTAATGAATATTGTACCACATGGGGCTGCCCTTCGCATGAGAATATCTTAGAGATACTGAAAGCTATTGATGGGAAAGGATTTACATATTTTGTTATTGATTGCGGCTGGTTTAAAGAGACCGGTGTACCTTGGGATATCAGTATGGGAGATTATAACGTTTCGGAGGATTTATTTCCGGAGGGGTTACACAAGACCGTTGATGCAATTAAAGAAAAGGGAATGATTCCGGGTATATGGTTTGAGATTGAAAATGTAGGAAGTGCAGCAAAGGCCTATCATTTGGAAGAGCATTTGCTGAAAAAGGATGGAAAGGTCCTGACCAGCTATTTTAGAAGGTTTTGGGATATGCGTGATCCGTGGGTGCAAGACTATTTAACTAAAAAGGTGATAGGAACGTTACAGAAATATGGCTTTGGATACATGAAAATAGATTATAACGAAACCATAGGAATCGGCTGTGATGGAGCGGAATCACTAGGCGAGGGACTGCGGCAGAATATGGATGCCGCAGTAGAGTTCATAGAAAAAGTAAAGAGAGAAGTTCCGGGAATTGTTTTGGAGAATTGTGCTTCCGGAGGACATAGACTGGAACCCCGGTTAATGGGTCTATCCAGTATGGCTTCTTTTTCTGACGCTCACGAATGTGTGGAAATACCCATCATAGCAGCAAATCTTCACCGGGTAACTCTGCCCCGCCAGAATCAGATATGGGCGGTTATCAGAAAAGAGGATTCGCTTCAGAGAATAGCTTATTCTGTGACTAGCACATTTTTAGGCAGGATGTGTATTTCTGGTGATGTAACAGAACTTGACCCATTACAGTGGCAGGTTATTACTGCAGGAATGGAATTTTATCGAAGCATTGCCTCAATTATCAAGACAGGGCAATCATTTCAATATGGGTCTAGGATTAAAAGCATTAGGCATCCACAAGGTTGGCAGGCATTGTTAAGAGTTGGGAAAGATCAGCAAGCCATTGCAGTGATACATACTTTTGGTGGTGAACTACCTGATAGGATTGAGTTTGATCTTCCGGAAGGCTGTCCGGATAATATCGTACAGGTTTATTCTTATACAGAAGAAGATGTAATAATTTCTGATAATAAAATAATATATAAGCCAAAAGCAAATTTTGTGGGAATTGCAATATTATTTAATCAGGTATAAATTAAGACGATACATGAATACAAAAGAGTTTAAGTAGTATCAATAAGTCTTGGAGACTGCTGAATAAGCGGTTTTCAAGGCTTTTTTTGCTCTGCTACTATTTTTTGAACACAAATTTATAAAATTGTGATTGAATAATTGAATAATATAAGGTAAAATACACAATAGACACAGTTTTAAATAAAAAATAAAAATGGTGGAATTATGAAGAATATAGATATTGCAAAACATGTAATAATTAAAAATAATGGGTTGGCCAAAACTGCTGAATTAAATAAAGCTGGTTTACAGAATTACGAAATTGTAAAGTTATGTAATCAGGGTGAATTAGAACGTGTAAAACATGGATATTATCAAATCGCAAATCAAGAAGCTATATCTGAAGAACAAATGATTTTAACTTTTTTTGAAGAGGGAATTGTTTGTATGGAATCAGCTTTGTTTTATTATGGTTATAGTGATAAAACACCTTTGGCTTGGACAATTGCAGTACCACGCACAGTAACAAGATCTAAGCTTAAAATTGATAGTTTTGCATATAAAGTATATTTTGTACAGAATGATAAGATGGAATTGGGAAAAACATATGGATTTTTCAATGAAGTAAAACTTCCGGTATATGATAGAGAAAGGACTATATGTGATTGTTTCAGATATAGAACAAAAATGGATAGTGAGTTATTTAATAAGGCATTGAATGCGTATGTTGCCGATAATAATAAAAATCTGGGAAATTTATCAAAGTATGCAAAAGAAATGAAGATTTTTAAAAAAGTTAGTGAGCTTATGGAGGTATTGCTGAATGGGTGATACGGCTACATCAGTATTGGCGAAGTTAAAAAATAAGTCAAAAGAAAGTGGGAGAAGTTATCAATTATGTTTACAATTATTCTGCCAAGAGGAATTTCTAAGAAAACTAGAAAAATCAAAATATGTGGATAATCTAATTTTAAAAGGTGGCTTGTTTATATATTCGTTAACAGAGTTTGAAAGCAGAGTTACATTTGATGTTGACTTTTTATTGCAAAAAATCCCAAATACACCAGAAAAATTGAGAAAAGTGGTAGAAGAAATTATTGAGGTTGATACGGGAAATGACTTTATTACTTTTGAAATAAAGTCAGCAGAGCCTATTGCTTTGACAAAAAAATATGTGGGAGTAGGTGTTGCTTTACAGGCAAAGATAAAAAATACAAAAACACCTTTTAGTATAGATTTTGGAGTGGGGGATGTTATTGTTCCCAAACAAGAGAAACGAAGTATTCCAACTCAATTAAAGGAATTTTCAGAACCAGTAATTTATACATATTCAATTGAAACTACCATTGCTGAAAAAATTGATGCGGTACTCTCTTTAATGGAATTTTCTAGTAGAATGAAAGATTATTATGATATTTATTATTTGGCAATTAAGTTTGATTTTGATGGTTCTGTTCTACTAGAAGCTATGAAAAAAACGTTTTCAAATCGTGGACGTAACTTTACCCTGGAACAGTTTGAACAAATAATGACATTTGATTCAGATGATGGAATGAAAAAGAAATGGAA
>CAYXCV010000017.1:0-19223 GCA_964463365.1 uncultured Kineothrix sp. | reverse complement strand
AGTTTGAACAAATAATGACATTTGATTCAGATGATGGAATGAAAAAGAAATGGAAGGCCTTTATAAAGAAAATTGATATTGAAATGGGTGACTTCCAAGAAGTTTTGAAAATGATTAAGTGTTTCTTACTGGAACCATATACTGCAGTTATAGAAAAGGGTGAGTTTGAAAAAAAATGGAATGCTGAAGCATTATGTTGGAAATAGAACGGAGGTTGAATTAATATGCCTAAGATAATGGAAATTATAGCGAGGGAAACAAGAGGAACTTGTGCTAAAATGAGAAAAACGCAGGAGAAAGGTATTTATATGAATATTTTAATTACAATCAATGAGAATTTCCTGTTTCCGGCAAAGGTTATGCTCTATTCGCTTGCAAAGTATCATAGGGATTTAGAGGGTAAGTATGCCGCTTTTGTGAAAGACAGGTATGATTTTTGTGATGAAGTGGTAGCGCAAAAGAAAAAACTTGGCTTGTCAGATGAGGATACCTATTTCAATTCCGGTGTGATTCTGTTTGACTTAAAAGTCTTTCGGGAAAATATAAAACTGGAAGCCATTCTTGAATTTATTAGGGAAAACAAAGAAGCTCTTAGATTCTTCGACCAGGATACATTTAATGTGTTATTACGCAAGCATAAAAAGCTGTGTGAAGAATGGTATAATTTTCAGGTATAGCCATTTGAAGATCTGACCATTCAAAATGTGAAAGATATGGTAGTGGTGCATTTTACTGATTTACCGAAGCCATGGGATGAGAAGTATAATGGTCATTTGGGTGAACTTTTCTGGAGTAATGTAACAGAAGCCGGACTTTGATTTTTTATAAATGTTCACAATATTGACATACCCCCCACGCTATAAGATAATATGAACAACGATATGTACAAGGAGAAGGGTTTTATTATGAGGGCGCGTGGGAAAAAAGAAAAAAGACAAGGCAGGTATTCCGTATGGGAGAATCTGCGGTATGTGATTTCAGGAATTCTGAAATGGCAGCCACTGGTTATACCGTTTACAATCATTCATGCATTGACAGAGGGACTGAGTGTTTATGTATGGTTGTATGCGGTAAAGAGGATTATTGAGATTTTTGAGGGATCGGCAGAACCGGAAGCAGAAGTGCAAAGGGTACTCTGGCTTGTAGCGATTGTGGCAATTACTGAGCTTGCGATGCTGGTTGCATCCAACCTTAGTGACAAACAGGCAGAAGGCAGGATGCATGATGTGGAGTACCGTTTTGCACTTTTTTGGACGACTAAAGTGTGGACTATGCCTTTTTGCATGCATGAAGATCCGGAAGTGCAGAAGAATATTTTTAAAGCCAGAAGAGCCATTAATAACAACGGAAATGGGGTTGCGGGGCTGCATTACTGGTCGAATAAGCTATTACCCAATCTTGCCAGGGCAGTTACGGCACTGATTCTTTTAACTATGATTAATCCCTTGCTAGTTATCTTGATCGTGGTTTTATCTTCCATTCGATTTGCTCTTATTAACCAAGCTGCCATTTATGAAAAAGAGGAATGTGAAAATAAGGTAGCAAAAGAAGAGATGGCAAGCTGGAGATACAGGGAAGAGACGGCAGATTTTGCATATGGAAAGGATATTCGTCTTTTTCAAATGCAAAGCCCACTGTATCAGTTGCTTCGGAAAAAAAGTGATGTAGTTAATCAGAAGTTTAAGCAAGCACAAAATAAATATGCCAGGAACTATGTTATTGGCGATGTTCTTGGATTTGTAGAGGAAGCGGCTGCTTATGGTTTCCTGATTTACAAGGTTATTATGGGGGAATTGACGGTTGCTGATTTTACCTTATATTTAGGAAGTGTACATAATGCATCAACTGCCATAAACGAGATATTTACTAAATTTATTATCATATGCCGCGAAAGCCGCCATGTGAATGATTACCGTGATTTTCTTGAAAGTGATATGGAACAGGATATTGAGAATAGGAAAAGTAGTTTTTCCAAAGATTATCTTGCCTGTGAGGAATCCGTTATAGAAAAGAACGCAGATTTTAAGTGGGACAAGGAAACGGGTTATGAATTTGTTTTTGACCATGTTTCTTTTAAGTATCCCGGAT
This sequence comes from uncultured Kineothrix sp., assembly GCA_964463365.1. Taxonomy (GTDB): domain Bacteria; phylum Bacillota; class Clostridia; order Lachnospirales; family Lachnospiraceae; genus Kineothrix. Next base: position 17,135 of record CAYXCV010000017.1, on the reverse strand, counting down.
CGGATAGTTATGCGCTTAAGGATTTGTCCATTTGTTTAAAAGCGGGAGAGAAACTGGCTGTGGTAGGATTAAACGGAGCCGGAAAAACCACCTTTGTCAAACTCCTTTGCAGATTATATGAGCCTGCAGAAGGACGCATTTATATGAATGGCATAGATATTGCAGAATATGACTTATATAATTATTGGAAATTAATTGCACCGGTCTTTCAAGAGGATGAAAGCTTTGCATTTCCTATTGCACAGAATGTCTCCATGCAAAAAAAAGAAGATCAAAATCGTGAAAAAATCATGGAAGCTCTGTATGGGGCGGACTTAAAAGAGAAAATACAGGAACTAACCCTTGGTATAGATACTTACTTATATAAAAATCTAAATGATGACGGAATCGACCTTTCCGGCGGGCAGAAACAGAAGTTGATGCTTGCCAGAGCTTTATATAAAGAGGCACCGGTCATCGTATTGGATGAACCCACTGCGGCACTGGATGCCATTGCGGAAAGCAAGTCCTATGAGAATTTCAATCATATGGCTGGTGGAAGAACCACTGTTTATATATCTCATAGGTTATCCAGTACCAAGTTCTGCGATCAGATAGCTATGTTTGAAGCCGGCCGGCTGATAGAGTATGGTACCCACGAGGAACTTATGCAAAAAGGGGAAAAATATGCAGATCTTTTCGCGGTACAGGCAAGGTATTATGTGGATAAGGGGGAAACTTGTTATGCTTAAAACATTTAAATATTTTTACTCCGTAGCATGGCATGAAAGACCAACCTACATATTTCTTCTTCTTGCCAGTATTTTACTCAATGGGGGGCACCCTTTTATTAATCTGATATTATCAAAATATTTATTAGAGGAACTGGCAGGCAATCGAAATGTAGAAATGCTATTATCAATTGTTACCGGTATTGCAGTGGGAAATCTCCTGTTCCTAAGTCTGATTCATATCGTACGAACCAGCCTCGCGAAGTATGATGATTGGTTTGAACGTTATTTTTATGACCGGCTCAGCCTCAAGTCCATGACAATGGATTTTCCTCTTACGGAAAATCCGGAATCCCTGAATCAAAGGAGAAAAGCGGATGAGGGTATGGCATGGTATTCCGATGGAATGAAGGGACTGAGCGAAAGCATTCAGTTACTTGTTTCCTACGGACTCATCTTAGCCGGTGTTATTTCTATTGTAGTAGTCAAGAGCCCGGTACTTCTTATCGTTGCTTTATTTGCGGTAATAGGCGGAACCTTTACGGTATGGCAGACTAACAGAATTCAAAAAATTGAATTTGAAAAATTCCCGAAAGTCAACAGAGCTTTTGGTTATGCAACCAGGAATATATTAGATGTTAAATATGCAAAAAGTATCCGTTTATATCAAGGAACGCCTATGATGCGTGAACAGTTTGTAAATACGACGAAACAATGCTCCGATATTTTTTATTATACGGCAAACTGTATCGGAAGATGGAATTGTGTCGGAAGCGTTGTCAACTTCTTGAAAGGTCTTTGCATTTACGGATATTTAAGCTACATGCTTCTGACAGGTATGATTAGTATCGGAGATTTTACCTTATTAGCGGGAGCCTCCAACAATTTAAAGGACAGTCTACAGGGAGTAATCAATCAGTTTCAGGAAGTAAACAGAAAATTAAATTTTATGAGAGAATATGTAAAATTTATCGACACGGAAGATACTCATAGAATAGGAACGGAGAATATTTCTGAGAAAACACTTCCGGTTATTGAGTTTCGGAATGTTTCCTTCAAATATCCGTCTATGCAGGAGTATGTGCTGAAAGATATCAATATCACCATCCCCAAAGGACAGCGCTTATCAGTAGTGGGACTCAATGGGGCAGGAAAAACAACTTTTATCAAACTCCTATGCCGCTTATATGATGTGGATGAGGGCGAAATTTTATTAAATGGTGTTAATATTAAGAACTTTGATTACGATGCTTACATAAAAGAGCTTGCAGTTGTCTTTCAGGATTTTAAGATGTTTGCATTATCTATACGGGATAATATAAAGCTAGGAGATTGGGAGAAGGAAGAGCATGATATGGAAACAATCTGTGAATTAAGCGGACTCAAGCAAAAAATCACCTCTCTTCCCAAAGGTCTCGACACACAAATATACAAATATTTTGATAAGGAGGGCATTGAACCCTCCGGCGGAGAAATGCAAAAGCTTGCTATTGCAAGAGCACTTTACAAGGATGCTCCGGTGGTTATATTAGATGAGCCTACTGCGGCACTGGACCCGGTTGCAGAGTATGATATTTACAGACAATTCGATACGCTGGTAGGCGGTAAGACAGCCATTTATATCTCACACAGACTGTCCTCCTGCAAATTCTGTGATAAGATAGCCGTATTCGCAGACAATACCATTAAGGAATATGGTACTCACGATGAATTGGCAAGTCTACCGGATGGGATTTATGCAGAAATGTTCCGGGTGCAGGCGCAGTATTATTCATAGCTATATCGCAAATAGGAAAGGAGATTTCTTATGTCAGTAAAAACTATTATCATAGGCGGTGTTGCCGGAGGGGCAACAACAGCAGCCAGACTGCGCAGAAGAGATGAGAAGATGCAGATTATTATGTTTGAGCGGGGAGAATATATTTCTTATGCTAACTGCGGTCTTCCTTACTATATAGGGGATGTGATTCAAAGCAGAGATGATTTATTATTACAGTCTCCGGAGGCTATGAAGAGTAAATACAATATTGATGTTCGCATCTCCAGTGAAGTAGTAGAAATAATACCATCTGAAAAGACGGTAAAACTAAAAGATTTACAGACGGGACAATTATATACGGAAACATACGACCATTTGGTTCTTGCTACCGGTTCCTCTCCAATCCTTCCTCCAATCCCCGGAATTGATGAAGATAATGTTTTTACTCTATGGACAATACCTGATACAGACTTAATAAAAGCTTATATCAAAAATAAAAAGGTAGAAAAGGCCGCAGTAATCGGCGGTGGATTTATTGGATTGGAAGTAGCAGAGAATCTGTGTGAAATCGGTATTTCAGTAACTCTAATTGAGATGCAGAATCAGGTGATGGCACCTTTGGATGTTGAGATGGCAAATCTCTTGCATCATACTCTTATAAAAAATCAGATAGATTTAGTGTTAGGAGATGGAGTAAGAAGTTTTAAACATGAAAATGGCATCACAAATATTGAGCTTATGAGTGGAAAAACAATGGATACGGATATGGTTATTCTCTCCATAGGTGTGAAGCCAAACAGTGAGCTTGCACAGAACGCCGGTATTGCAGTAAATAAAAAAGGCGGAGTTATAGTAGACGAGTATCTTGCCACTTCTGAAAAAGATATTTATGCAGTGGGAGATGTGATAGAAGTTAATCATTATGTGACCAATGAAAAAACTATGATTCCGCTTGCGGGACCTGCAAATAAACAGGCACGTATTCTCGCTGATAATTTGGCAGGAGATAGAAAGAAATATGAAGGAACGTTAGGAACTGCGGTAGCAAAAGTATTTGATTTGCATGCAGCAACAATCGGTCTGAATGAAAAGCAATTAAAAGCCGAGGGTATGAGAAAAAATATAGATTATGAAACCGTATTGATAAACCAGAGATCTCATGCGGGATATTATCCCGGAGCGAAAACAATCCTACTTAAAATGATTTTTGATAAAAGAGGAAAGATATTAGGCGGTCAGATGGTTGGACAAGACGGCGTAGATAAGCGAATGGATACATTGGCAACGGTTATGAGGTTAAATGGAACCATTTATGATCTTACTAATTTAGAGCTTGCCTATGCTCCTCCATTTTCATCTGCGAAAGACCCGGTTAATATGTTAGGTTTTACAGCAGAAAATATCTTAAGTGGATTGGTGCATTTTATTGAGTGGGATGAGTTAGATGAGGTGATAAATGATGAAAATCAAAAAGATAAATACTTGATATTAGATGTAACAGAGGATTGGGAACGAATGAGATTCTCCATTTCGGGCTCTTATCATATTCCACTGGGACAGCTGCGTGGTAGAATGGATGAACTGGATAGAACCAAGTGCATTATTCCCTACTGCGCAATGGGTGTACGCTCATATAATGCTGCCAGAATCTTAAGCCAGAATGGATTTGAGAAGGTCAGGGTATTATCCGGCGGAACATTATTTAGTAAAATTATGCATTAAAAATTTATAGAATATTTTTTAATTATATAGTAAAATTACAAGCGGTAAGACAATCAAAGTTTTACCGCAAATTTTATCGTATAAAAATAATAAATTAACAGTATGTAGCGTTAGGGAAGGATTATGAATGAAATTTAAACTGAAGGAAAGCCCATATAGATGGTATGATTTTTTTACAATACCTGCGTCTTGTGATTTACTCTCTACGTTAATGCTGGGATTACAGAAGCTGCTTACTGCATTGTCGGCAGTATTTCAGGTTATCGTTTTAGCTAGGTTCTTAGATAGTGCAGGGGAGATGATTATAAATAAATCAGATGGACGAGATGTTTTATTGTGGTTTGTGCTACTGGTTGTGTGCGTAGGATGGCGTCGGATTTCTTTTGTGGTGGGAAGTATTTTCATAAGAAGACTTTATGTCCATGCGACGGCACAGTTGGGGATGGCATTTGTGCAAAAACGTTCTCGTATTCCTTTTTATCTTATTGAGCAAGAGGAAAGCTGGAATCTGATTAAGCGAGTATGTGACAGACCGGAGAATCAGGTACGCTTAATGTTACAGCGTTCTTGCAATTTAATTCTTTATATTATACGTATTTTTGGTGTATTGTGGATTGTTTTTACTCAAGTGTGGTGGATTGGAGTGATGACAGCCGTGCTTTGTATTCCGCTAATCTTTCTATCACTTAAAAGTGGGGAAAAGAACTACACTTCTAATAAAGAGGCGGTAGAATATAAACGACGTTATCAATATTTGGGAGAATTGTTAACCGGGCGGGCAGCAGCTAATGAACGGACTCTATTTGGGTTTTCAGAGAAAGTAAATGGGGAATGGCATAGGCAATACGAAACAGCCAGGAAAATCAATTTAAAGGCGAATATTTTGATGACACTTAGTGTACGGGGAAGCAGTGCGGTTATCACTATCCTTTCTTCTTTTATTACAGTGGCATTAATATTTCCGACGGCTCAGGGAGAGATATCTGTAGGTATGTTTATTGCTTTAGCGACGGGAATGTATGATTTAGTTAATATGGTAGGGGTGGAGTTGACAAAGGCTGTTTCACAGCTGGCACAATGCAAGGAATATTTAAAAGATTTGACGGCATTTGCAGCCTTACCGGAATTAGAAGGTGTGGATCAACTTCCCATAAAAGAATCTATTCCATTTCGCGAATTGGAATTTCGGGATGTAAGTTTTTCCTATCCGGGAACAGAAAAAATGATATTGCATCATATGAGTTTTACACTTCATGCAGGCAATCATTATGCCTTTGTTGGAATCAATGGAGCCGGAAAGACAACAATTGTAAAGCTGTTAACGGGTCTTTATAATCAATATACAGGGGAAATTTTATTAAATGGCAGGGAACTCCGTACTTGGCGTCAAGAAGAACTAAAGGTCATGTTCTGTGGTATTTATCAGGATTTTGCAAAGTACTATATTTCAGTAAAAGATAATGTTGCGTTAGGGATGGTTAATGAGATTGAGAATGAAGACAGTCTGGAACAGGTGGAACGCGCACTTCGGGCTGTAGGAATCTATGAAGAAATGTCAGATTTGCCTCAGGGACTTAATACATCTCTGGGAAGGATACAAAAAGAAGGAGTGGATATATCCGGTGGGCAATGGCAGAAACTTGCAATGGCAAGAGCGGTGAGAAGCTATGCACCAATACTGATTTTGGATGAGCCGACGGCCGCTTTAGACCCAATTAGTGAGAGTAGAATGTATGAGGAATTTGAAGCGCTTAGCCGCAACCGCACAACACTTTTTATCAGTCACCGTCTCGGATCCACGAAATTGGCTGATACTATATTTGTCTTAAAAGACGGTAGTATCGTGGAATATGGAAGTCATAATGAGCTGATGGAACGCGGTGAGAACTATGCCGAAATGTTTGAAAGCCAAAGGAGGTGGTATCAGTGAAGCAAAAGACAGAACAATCCTTCACACATGTATTTGGAAAACTTATCAATATACTTTGGAAAAACAGTCGGTGGAGTATGATAGGAGCGATTAGTTTATGCGCTATTGTAGGACTTTTTTCGGGTGCGAATGTGATGGTAAAAACATGGTTTTTTAATGCCGTGGAAGGGCTTATGCAAGGTGATTACTTATCAAAGGCAGTTGCACTTGGTATCTTTTGGGGAGCATTCACATTAATCACATTGTTGCTTCAGGGGGCATCGGATGTATTTATGGAGGACTTAGGCCTTCGGCTGGGAGGCTTTCTTGGAAGGGAAGTAAATAGTAAAGCGGCCAAAATCGATCCGATTTGCTATGAAGATACAGAGGTTCTGGATCATATCAATAAAGCTTGTCAAGGGGTTGAGAGAGCGGCTGCAATAACTTGTACGTTGATTACATTGGTTGCATTTTATATCCCTTATTTTATCTTTTTCTCTGTATATACTTTCAGAATACATCCCATTTTATGTATCGGTGTTTTGTTAGTCCTGTTACCAACATTAGGGGGACAATATATCCGTTCCCGTTATTATGGGAATCTGGAAAATACGGCAGCGCCAATCAGACGGCAGATGGATTATTACCAAAGTTGTATTACAGAACGTGAGTATGTGAAAGAAACAAGACTATTAGGAGCTGTTTATTTTTTCCGTACACTCTATGAAACCGTAGTAATCTTATATCGCCGGGAAGCGTGGAAAACAGAACGGAAAAGCTCACTAGTAGAATTAGTACTACGTCTGCTGTCTTTACTCAGTTATGTGGTTATTTTGGTTGTTATGTTTAAAAATCTAAAAGCCGGTAATATGGGGACGGCCGCATTTGCTGCAATTTTAACATCAATTGATCAAATGTTTAATTACATGGACTATGTTGGGTACAATGTAGGAGACATTTCTCAGAATCTGTCCACGCTGACAAACACAGTTAATTTTTTAAATCTGCCAGAACGAAGGGGAGGAAAAGAAGAAGTTCCCCCAAACTGGGATATAGTATTTGATCATGTTAGCTTTGGCTATCCGGGACATACAAATCATGTTATAAATGATATAAGTCTTTCTATTTCAGCAGGAGAGACAATTGCTGTGGTAGGAGCCAATGGAGCAGGAAAATCCACTCTTGTCAAATTGCTAACAGGTTTATATATACCCAACAATGGCAGTGTATATATTGGCGGGAAGGATACGAAAGAACTATTGCCTGATTCCATATATGAGGGAATTTCAGGAGTATTTCAGGATTTTCAGAAATATAAAATATCTCTTCGCGAGAATATTTCAATCAGTGACAGTAGAATGGAAGAGAGTAGAGAGAAACTAGAAGCCTCCTTACAAGAGGCAGGAGTAGACTCTTCAATGTTTTCTGAGGGTATGAATACGATGTTGTCACGTGAATTTGGCGGAACGGATATTTCAGGAGGACAATGGCAACGGGTTGCTATCGGAAGAGGTTTATACCGTAAACATCAGTTAATTATCCTGGATGAACCAACTGCCGCTATTGACCCGCTGGAGGAGTCGCGGATTTATAATCGATTCGCTGAAATCTCAAAGAATAAGACTTCTATTATAATCATTCATAGAATTGGCTCTGCCAGAATCGCAGACCGGGTAGTAGTAATGGATCAAGGTCAAATAGTAGGAGTGGGAACACATACGGAATTACTGAAAAATAATGAAATGTACCAGAAGATGTTTTATGCACAGTCACATTGGTATCAGTAATTGTGCGCGCAAAGGATGTGTACAATGCAATCCGGTTTTATGAAGACTTTTTTTGGAGGAGTCTCTAAGGGAGGTATTATGACAAATCGAAAAAAAATAGTTTTTTTCCCAAACAATCATGTGAAAGATGAGAAGAATAATAGAAAAAAAGATAAGATTAAAAAAGTTATAGGGAAAATCGGTGTTGGTATTGGACTAGCTTCCGGAGTTATTGGTATAATTGTATTTCTGACTGGTAAGAACCTTCCGGACTACTTTTTGCCTGATAAAAAAACGGAAAGTATTGCGAATTCACCTGATTCTTCTGTTGAACAAGAGAGAAATTCACTAGATTATTTCGTCTCTGTAGCAGTGTCAGACACATTAAGTAGTGATTTTGAACCTGCAAAGAAAATTGTTGTAACAGCGTCAGCGGATACAACCAATATGACCCTAACCAGCGAATCAGAGACAGAATCCTTTGGTCCCTTCAATATGACTATGGAATCATCGAGATGTTTTATATTTTTAGCTTTTTTTAATCAACCAGGTAAATACACAATTACAATCACGGCATATAGCGAAGAAGATGAAAGTACTAAAGAAGAAATTAGTATTGATGTTTAGTTTGATGAACCGGAGGCGGCATTGTCTCCGCAAAGACAATTGACACTTCTCATGGAAATTGATGAATGTGTAAGGAACGGATCGCAGTTTATAATAGTTACACATTCGCCCATTCTATTGGGTATGCCGGATGCTGAGATATTGACATTTGATAATGGTTTAATTTGATTATCAGGAGAACAAATAATGAAAACAAGAGCCAATGTAATTGCTTTTTGCAATCAGTTTGATGACGTATACGAAGATTATCCCTTTCATGATCTGAATTGGACTGTTATGCGCAACAAAGCAAATAAAAAGGTATTTGCATGGATTTATGAGAAGGATGATTTTATATGGGTCAATGTTAAGTGCGATCCAGAGTGGAGAGACTTTTACAGAAGTGTGTATCAGTCAGTAGTGCCGGGGTTTCATATGAATAAAGAACATTGGAGTTCCATTATCTTGGATGGAACGGTGCCTGTGAATGATATTAAAAGAATGATAGAGGAAAGCTATGATCTTACAAAACCAAAGAGCAAAAAGAATTAGGTAATTTGCTGACAATATATTTTAACGTATTTTGATAGGTTCGGTATTTGATATAAAGGATATTATTTGTTATGGAGTAGGCTGTTTTTTCTAGGAATTTATGAATGGAAGATAAAAGGAAAGAAGATATTATGAAATACTTTGGAAATGGGTTAAGTGAACAGCATAAGGAATTAATTGATATTATCCGCAGACCGGATAGATTGGAAGATGCAAAATGGTTGTTCCTTGATTTACACGCCAAATTGCATCTGTCTGCTATGTCGAAAACGGAACATAATGAAGTTGATATGCTGCTGAATGACCTTGCGCAATACGAATACGGCATTATGCCAACAGCAAAAGATGAAACAATCGCATGGGTTTTATGGCATATTGCAAGAATAGAAGATTTGACCATGAATATTCTTATTGCCAACAAAGAGCAAATATTTGATGCCCGATGGAAGAAACAGCTTAACGCCCCTATTTCTGATACAGGCAACGCTTTATCAGATGATGAAATTATGGAATTGAGCCGCCAGTTGAACATCGGAAAACTCATTGAATATCGTAATGCTGTTGGAGCAAGAACACGTGACATTGTAAAATCGCTTTCCACAAATGATATTAAACATAAAGTTTCTGGGCAGGGGCTTGAAGCAATAAAACAAGCAGGCGGTGTAACCGCCCAAGAAGATTCTTTGTGGCTTCTTGATTTTTGGGGCAAAAAAGATGTAGCGGGGTTACTGCTCATGCCACCTACGCGCCATGTCATCATGCACCTAAATGACTGCTGTAAATGGAAAAAGCATATACGCGAAAATAGAAAGTGTTTTCGTAAGCTAAGTTAATAATATATCTCCGGCAACTTGAAGTTGCGTAAAGTGCATCTCATAAGGGATAGAAAAATGCTCCTCTTCACCTTATAATTGTGATACAAAGTGGAAATCAGGAGGATAAAAAATGACATTTGGTGAAAAGCTTTTCAAATTACGAAAAGAAAATAAGCTATCACAAGAAACACTTGCAGAAAAATTAAATACCACTCGTCAAGCTATCAGTAAGTGGGAAAATAATCAAGGATACCCAGAGGCAGAGAAAATCATTACTTTGTCAAGTATTTTTGGTGTATCTACTGATTATCTCTTAAAAACAGGTGATGAGGAATACACGGCAAATGGCGATGGCTATTATGTAAGCAAAGAAAAGGCAGAGTCGTGGCTGGGTTATGAAAGAAAATCCGCAAGAAATATTGGGATAGCTATTATGCTTTTACTACTTATAAGAATACCGTTCCTCATATTTTCTGAGAATAGCCCTATGCTATGGGTTGTTGGTATGGCATTGGCTACAGTCGGAATTGGAATAATCATCGCCGCTTGTTTAAGCGACAAAGACTATGATTACAAGGTATTAAAGCGTAACGCTCTTATTTTTGACAATAATTTTTTGACAGAGCTAAGAGAGCGTTATCGTAGTTTGAGAAAAAGGTATATTGCTATGATTATTTGGAGCTTCGGCATTATTTTATTTGGAGCTACAGGTATATTGATATTTGATGAAAGTACTACTGCCTACAACATTTATAGTATCATTTATACATTTATGGCTGTATTCTCAATATTCAATTTCATATATAGCTTCTCTATGATGGATGCTTACGAATTGTTAGTTGAAAATGAAAAGCATACAAATAGTTTATGGTTCAGGTTGCTGAATAAAGAAAAGAAATAAAAGTTCATATAATTTAACAGTGGTGCTATCTCGAAAGGTGAACCAAGCTTAGAAATACCCTTCAGTTTACACATTATATAATACAATTTTTATACTAAATATGGAGTTGATGCTCTCTATATTCATAGTCCCATTATATTTTCGAATGACAGCTTGAACGTTTTTTAATCCAAAACCATGTTCATTATTACCATTATGATCATCATTACCATCAATTGAACGCTTATTGCTTAACGATGGTAAAGGATTAGATACGCGGATAAAAACGGAATGTTGTATATAGGAAATTTCTAAACGAATCCATTTGCTTTTTTGTGGATTTTTTCCACAGGCTTCTATTGCATTATCCAAAATATTACCTAAAATAATAATGCTGTCATCAAAAGTAATATTAAGACCTGCGGGTATTACCATTTTACTGCTTAATGAAATTTGAGACTCTCTTATTTGAGTAATTTTTAATGAAAGAATTGCATCTATTCCAAGATTTCCAGTAGAAACAATTTGTGTGGCATTACTAACATTTGACAGGAGTTTGGAGATATATTCCTGTATGCTTTCTGCCTGTAATGGTGTTTGCTTAGACATAAGTAATAACGCCTGCAGATGATTCTTCATATCATGTCGAATGCTCTTGACCTTCTCTTGTGCAGCTGTTAAATCTTGAAAGTGCTGTTCGGACAATTTTAATTGTTGTTTGAGTAAAAGAATTTCATTACTTCGCTTCAACAAGTTACAGAATTGTGAGTAGATAAATGAGGTCATAATATTAATAAAGATAAAAGTACAAAGTAGAGGGATTTCAAGAAAAAATAACATATCAGTATTATTATTTACACGAATTAGGAAAAAGATGAGTACAAACAAACTTGAAATTGGGATTGACAACACAACGATTAATAGTTTATTTGGCAGTATGGTAGCCTCTTTATTATTGAATATCCCCAGTAATAAAATTAATACCCAAAAAACAAGATGCATACCACCCATGGTAATATAATAATTTACTCCGACGTACCTGAGGTCTATATCAAAACTTCGCAATAAAGCTATTATAAGGGCAACTAAATAACCGGATACAGCAAGCTGGATTAATGAAAATAGGAGTTTCTTTTGTCGGTCTCCCTTATAAAAATATAAAAAGATAAAACTAAAAATGACACTGAAAAAAGGATAGGTACCACCAAGAGGGCTATTCCACTGCAAGAAGGCAGATGAAACAATGATAAATGACAGCAATATATTTTTCTGCATACGGGGACGCTGGAAATTTCCGTATTGAGATGCCATAAATTTGGTCAATACAATGAAATCAATGCTATATAAAAAAAGGTCATAACAAGACAATAAAAGCACTACCATTTTCCACATCTCCGCTCTATAAATTTAAGATGCTCTAAATGAGCATTTGCCCTGTACTTCAAACTAACTGGAAGAGCAATATTATTTGACAATAATACGTTTTTTTCATTGAAAGATATTATATAATCCATATTAACTATAAAAGAAGTATGGATTTGCAAAAAATAATTTTGGTTTAATTGCTCCATCAACATTTTGAATTTTCCATAATAAACTTCTTCGCTTTCTGCTGTATTTATTTTGATTTTCCTGTTTGCGGCTTCAAAATAGTATATTTCCTTTGTAGGCAATTGATAAGCAGTAGTGCCTTTTTTAAAAAAGAAATAATTTTTCATATCTTCCACATAATGGAGAGCATCCCTGATTACTTCAAATATTTTATCATAAGATATTGGTTTTTCTAAAAAGCGAAAAGGAAGTGTTTCAAAAATTTGATAAACATATTCCCTATAAGCTGTCACAAAAATTAAAACAACATCGGAATCAATCTCCCTTATTTTCTGGGCAACTTCGATACCATTAATGGAAGGCATCTCAATATCTAACAGAATTATGTTATATCTACCTTCAAGGGAATAGTGTTTAAGTAAATCAATGCCAGACAAAAAGATTTCAGTTTCGATATTGTTGAAAGACATCAGATGTATATTGTCTTCTAACTCGTGCGCTATCTCCATTTCATCGTCGCAGATTGCAATTTTAATCATACCGTCACCCCTTCTGTTTCCTATTATACATCATCATTATACAAAATCCACTTTAAATACATCAAAAATCCTAACGATTGCTACAAAGTGAATATCCTTAAGGAGTTGCCGCTGTATAATAAAGATAATAAACAAACAGGTGGTGTAATATGAAAAAAAATTCGATTATTTTCTTAGCTTTATGTATGGTTATTCTATTAAACGGTTGTGGACTATTCATTTAAGGGGAACTATGCCAAATTATGAAGAACAAATATATACTTCTTCTACAACTATCAACGAAATAGTTTTACAAGATGAGGATGTGCCTGTTCAAATTTGTAATTCTGAAAATGGCGAGTTATATCTTTCTTATTATTGTGCAGACGATGGAAGCGAACAGTATAAAATTATAGAAGATGCAGGGGTGCTAACGGTTACAAAGGAATCAGAAACAAATTATGGAATTTTCCTTTTTGGAGATCAATATTCCTCAGATTCTTATAAACAAGTAAAATTAACCTTGTTTATTCCCTTTGATTATAAAGAGAACTTGTCCGTCCAGACATTGGATGGAGATATTCAAATTGGACAGGTGACTATAGCTGATTTGGAAGTCAATACGAAAGATGGAGATGTAACCTTTAAAAACACGGCTATTAGGCTGTGGTGTTACGGTAGTTGACTCTTATATGTGTGTAGGCTGCGGACAGTGTACCACTAAGTGCAAATTTGATGCCATTTCACTGGAACGCGTCTATGATGGTGAGGGTGTAGCATTCTTGGATTTAAAACCTGTTGTTATGAAAACTGTTATCAAGCGAAAAGGAAAGATTGCAGTAAGGAAAGTGAAAGAAGCTTTTGCAAAAGAAAAATAAATTTGTAATGGGAAAGGAGAGCCGATTTGCATGAATTAGGTGTTGTACTGGAAGTAGTTCGAGTTGTAGAAGAGTTTGCAAAAGAAAATGACGTGGAAGAAGTGGATACCATCGTTCTGCAGATTGGCGAACTCTCTTCTATGATTCCCAAGTATATATACGATGTATATCCCGCAGCGGTAGATGGAACAACGCTTGAAAAAGCGAAGTTAGACATTGAAATAATTCCCGGAAACGGAAGATGCAAAGAGTGCGGAACTATATATAATATTTTAGAGCATCGCTCAACTTGCCCCAATTGTCAGGGAAGGCAGTTCGAGCTGCTAAGTGGAAGAGAATTTTTTGTAAAAGAAATTGTATGTTATTGAAATAGGAGGAAATATTTATGCATATGGCGGATGCACTTATTAACCCGGCTGTGGCAGGAACCATGTATGCTTGTTCCACTGCGGCAGCAGCTTATAGCATTAAAAAAGTGCGATTTGAAAATAAACCGGAGAAAATTCCGGTAATGGGAGTGATGGGGGCGTTTGTGTTTGCGACACAGATGATTAACATTGCGATTCCGGGTACAGGAGCCAGCGGTCATTTAGCAGGAGGAATGCTGCTTACCGCATTGCTTGGACCATATGCTTCGTTTCTGACAATGATAGGAGTGCTTTTGATACAATGCCTATTATTTGCCGATGGTGGAATTCTGGCACTAGGATGTAATATATGGAATATGGCATTTTATGGGTGTTTTCTTGGGTATTTTTTATTTTGGCGCCCGATACAAAGGGGAGGATTTACGAGAAAGAAAATTATGGCAAGCTCTATTCTTGGTTCCGTTCTAACGTTGCAGTTGGGAGCATTTAGTGTTGTGTTACAAACATGGATGTCAGGAATAACCAGTCTGCCATTTTCGGTATTTGTGACAGCGATGCAGCCGATTCATCTTGCCATAGGAGTGGTTGAGGGTCTGATTACAGCAGCAGTACTTCTGTTTATTTATGAGGCTCGTCCGGCACTGTTAGAGTTAGAGAAAAAGAAAGCAGCTTCATCCAGATTTTCTTTTAAAAGGGTAATATTTATTTTAGGCGGAGTCACCATTATTATTGCAGCGGCATTGTCTCTTATCGCTTCTGAGAATCCGGATGGACTTGAGTGGTCGATTGCCAGAATTACAGGTGATACGGAAATAGAAGCAGGAGCCGGAGAAAGTTATCAGAAAGCAGAGGAGTTACAATCATTTACCGCAGTACTACCGGACTATAGTTTTAAAGACAAAGAATCTGGTCTTGCCACTTCTTTTTCAGGGATTGTTGGCTCAGTGCTTGTTTTGGCTGCTTGTATATTTGCTTGCTATGCGTTTAACTTTTTTAGAAATAAGAGAGTCATGAAGAATGAGTAAATTAAATCGTGCCGTTTATGAAGTAAATCAATTATATACGTTAGCAACGAGAGACCAATGGATGAATCGGATTCATCCATTGGTTAAGTTAATTATAACAGTATTATATTTATCTATGATTGTATGGATGAAGGGATTTGGACTGAAGCAGATGATACTTGCGGGTATCTTTCCGTTAGGGGTTTTAATCCTTTCTGATTTGTCAATTAGAAAAGGTATTTATCGAATCCGATGGGTACTTGTTATTTTTATATTTATGGGTTTGAGTAATTTATTTTTTGACAGAGAACCAATGGATCAAATAGGGGGCTTTACAATAACCAGCGGAATGATAGTCTTTGTCCTATTTCTATTAAGAGGTGTATATTGCGGACTTACTTGTTATTGGCTGGTTGCCACAACTACAATAGAAAAATTGTGCTATGCCATGAGGCTTTTACATATTCCGTCTATCATAGTCACGCAGATACAATTGATGTATCGTTTCATAGGTCTATTGATGAAAGAGGCACACCAAATAGAACAAGCATACATGCTACGGGCACCAAGACAGAAAGGAATTCACTTTAAAGTCTGGGGTTCCTTGCTTGGTCAATTGCTGCTTAGAAGTATCGATCGTGCAAAGAATGTATATGAAAGTATGTTGCTGCGGGGATTTGATGGCAGATTTTATTATGATAAAAAGGGCAAAGAGGAAGAAAAAAATGAGCCATATTCATCTTAATATGAAAGATGTTAGTTTTGCATATGAAGAGAATCATTTTATGTTGAAAAATATATCTTTTACAGCAAAGGAACATGAAAGTATAGGCATTATCGGTGCCAATGGTGCGGGGAAATCAACCCTTCTTAAGATTTTAGTTGGTTTAAATACTGATTATCAGGGAGAAGTATCGATAGAAGATATGCCTGTTGTCAAAAGTCTTTATCCTAAAATCAGAGAACGAGTGGGATATGTATTTCAAGATTCCTCCAGCCAGTTGTTTATGCCAACGGTCTATGAAGAGTTGGCATTTGGTCCAAGAAATTATGGGTTTTCCAAAGAAGAAGTTGAGAAAAGAGTAATTGCTGCACTTGAAAAGGTTCATATTGTTCACTTAAGAGACAGACATATTTATAAACTGTCGGGAGGAGAACAGAAGCTTGTTGCAATTGCTACTGTTCTTTCCATGCAGCCGGATATCTTGTTAATGGATGAGCCGTCAATTGCGCTTGATCCGGCAAATCGAAGGAATCTGATTCAGATACTAAAGGAATTTCATCATTTAAAACTAATTGCTTCCCATGACCTGGATATGATAGGTAAAGTGTGTGGCAGAGTAATTTTACTGGATAAAGGAGAAGTTGTAGCAGATGGCAAGACAGAAGAAATTCTTTCTGATGATGCCCTATTGTTTAAACATGGTTTATAAATAAATGGATTGTGCTCAATTGGGAATGGGTATTTTGATATCCATTCTCTTTAATTACACCAATATAAAATTCTGAGATATAGAACTCAAATTGTATAATTAAATACATAATATGAATGAAATCAGCACTCATTGTGTACTATGAAAATTACCAAAAATTGGTATGCTTCTTTATAAAGAGGTGTTATATGGGTGCTAAAAAAACAGGAAATGAGAAAGAATTAAATATGCAAATTGGTGAGAGGTTACGTGAAATAAGAGAGAATCTTGGCTATACTCGTGAAGAATTTTCTGATATATTATGTGTTGCTGAGGGGCATTATAAGCGTTATGAAACCGGAGCCACGGAATTGCCAATGTATAAAGTAAAAATACTATATAATGAACTGAATATTGATCCTACATATTTGATTATTGGAGAAGTCGCAGATGGCTTTGATTTGGATATTTTTATGGCTAATAGTACAAGGGAACAAAGAGATGATTTTTTCAGAAGAATATTTAAATATATGGGAAGGCTTTTACTAAAAACATAGTGGAAAATCAAATTGCTAGATGTATTAAACGATAAAGGGAACTGCTAGGCAGTTCCCTTAACTTATATTGTATAAAGTTATCTATTCCGGTTTATATCTTTTTTCAAGCATGCTCATCCAATAGCCCA
>CAYXCV010000016.1:0-38351 GCA_964463365.1 uncultured Kineothrix sp. | reverse complement strand
ATTTGCAGACAATTGTATTTATATTGGTCATTGCAGCTCTCGTTCAGTTTGTTGAGATGGTACTTAAAAAGTTCATGCCGGCATTGTATCAGGCACTCGGTGTTTACTTACCGCTTATTACGACAAACTGTGCAGTGCTTGGTGTTGCACTTACCAATGTACAGAAAAATTACGGTATTCTTACAGGTATGGTAAATGGTTTTGCAACGTCAGTAGGATTTACAATCGCTATTATTATACTGGCCGGAATCCGTGAAAAGATGGAATATAATGATATACCGGAATCCTTTAAGGGAATGCCAATTGTTCTTGTTACGGCAGGACTTATGGCAATTGCTTTTAGTGGTTTTTCTGGTTTACTGTAGGAGGTAATTGGCAAATGAATATAACAGCTGTTTTAATTTCCACGGCTATTATAGGTGGAATCGGACTTTTTATCGGATTATTCTTAGGATTAGCTGCCATAAAGTTTAAAGTAGAGGTAGATGAGAGAGAGGAAGCTGTTCTTGCTGCTCTGCCCGGCAATAACTGTGGAGGCTGTGGTTTCCCGGGTTGCTCCGGTTTGGCGGCAGCAATTGCAAAAGGAGAAGCGTCTGTGAATGCCTGCCCGGTGGGCGGAGAATCTGTCGGAGATATGATTGCAGGTATCATGGGAGTGGAAGCAGAAACTACAGAAAGAAAGGTCGCTTTTGTACAGTGTCAGGGAGATTGTGACAAGATTACCATTGATTATGAATATCATGGGGTTGAAGATTGCCGTATGCTTTCTTTTGTACCTAATGGCGGACCGAAATCCTGTAACTATGGATGTCTGGGATATGGAAGCTGTGTAACCGTTTGTCCTTTTGATGCGATTCATGTAGTAAATGGTGTGGCTGTCGTTGATAAGGAAGCATGTAAGGCTTGCGGAAAATGTGTAGAAGTCTGTCCCAAGAATTTAATATCACTTATTCCTTATAAGTCTCCATATGCAGTAGCATGCAGCTCAAAAGATAAGGGACCGGTCACCATGAAGGATTGTACGGTTGGCTGTATTGGCTGTCAGATTTGTAAGAAGAATTGTCCGGCAGATGCCATAGCAGTGGAAGATTTTAATGCCACAATTGATTACGAGAAATGTACTGGGTGCGGAACTTGTGTGGAAAAGTGTCCGACGAATTCTATTAAGGCACTTGGATAATTGCACCGCTTGAGGTATGAAGTACTCCGTCATCAGTGATGAATAATGCTTCGATATCATCAAGGGATTCAATCAGCTCCATACCTTTTTCAAGACCAAGAACAAGACAGGTAGTGGATAAAGCATCTCCGTCCACAGAGTATGGAGATAAAATAGTTACTTCAAACAGGTTGTTCCGTACAGGATAACCTGTTTTTGTATCCAGGATATGGTGGTACATATTACCATTTAATTCAAAATAACGTTCATAGGTTCCAGACGAAACAACCGATAAATCCTTAACCGGGAGAGTGGCAGCGGTAGAACCTGTAGCGGCAAAAGGTTCTTGGATGCCCACACGAAAGGAGTCCCCATTAGGTTTACTGCCAATGGTCAGAACATTTCCGCCTAAATTAATCAGTGCGCTTTTAACCCCTTGGGAACAGAGATAGTCTTTCATACGGTCTGCGATATATCCTTTTGCAATAAATCCCAGATCAATTTGTGTCAAAGGGTCTGATAAGGTGACCGACGGGGAACTATCAGTATCAGATATAGTAATCCCCTTATAGTTCACATGAGATACAGCCTTAGTCAGTTTGTCAGAGTCCGGAAGTACTTGATTTGAAGAATCAGAAAAATTCCATAATGTACTCACTGTTCCGATGGTTGGATCAACGCTGCCATCTGTGAGATTGGCATATTTTAACGCAATTTTTAATAGATTCGCAGTATCCCTACTGACAGAAACGGGCATACCCTCAGCCTGATTGATATTCCATATATCACTTCCTTCCTTTGTTCTGCTCAGCATATTTTCGTATTTATCTGCAAGATGAAAACATTGGTCTAACAGGGCTTCGTCATTGGAATCATAGATTGTGACAGATATTACGGTATCAAAATAAAATCCTGTTTTCGTTATTGGAGAGGGTGTAAAGGAACAACCTGAGAAAAGGCAGGAAATTATATTTAGTATTATAAAAATCAAAGAAATTATCTTCTTATTTCTTCTCATAGACTCAAACCTCATTGTCAAAAATATTGCGAACTTTGTAGATTCATGGTAAATTGTTATGTATAATAGTAAATATAAACTGCAATATTGAGAAAGGCAAGAGCAAAAGATGAGATTACCAGGTGAGAATGAAGAACGGTCAGCCGGTCTTTCTATAAAATATATATTGATAGGAGCAAGCCTCTGTATTCTCCTGATTCTTGGTGTGGTTCTGCTTACTGATTATGAGAATACCGCAAAGAAAAAAAAGAATGAGGATAAGGAAATTCCGGTTTTGGCTTTGGAACATGAGGAGAGCGGAAGTGAACCGGAAGAAGAATCGGTGGATGGAACTTCGTATTCTTATGGCAGTAACAAAATGAGAGAGATTGAGCGATTATACGAAGAAAATAAGCTAAAAGCTTCTGATTTGGATTTTTGGGATATGTATCCTGCCAACGAATTGGAATTAGTCAAGGATACGGAAGAAGATAAGGAAAAAGAGGACGATTCGGAGACAGAAGACAAATATTCCCAATATGACGAAGAGCAGGAAGATGATCCTGCAAAGGACGGAAAGCATACGTTACTGAAATATGCGGATGGAACGGAAGAATGGGTACTGATTAGTCCCTATCTTGAAAAAAACACATATGATTTTACAAAGCTTACCATGAAATCTGATAAGATGGCATATTATGAAGATGGAAAAAAGACCTCTTATCTGGGAGTTGATATTTCCAAGTATAATGGTGACGTTGATTTTGCTGAATTGAAAGAATCTAATATAGATTTTGTAATGATTCGTCTGGGAGCCAGAGGATATGGAAGCGGTCAGATTCTCATGGATGAAAAATTCAATGACAACATAACCAAAGCCACAGAAGCCGGAATGGATATTGGAATTTATTTCTTTTCACAGGCAATCACATCAGATGAGGCGGTGGAAGAGGCTAACTTTGTAATACAAAATTTAAGCAATTATAATATCACATATCCGATTGCATTTGATATGGAGTATGTACAGAACGATAAAGCCAGAATTGAAGTATTAACAAGAGAAGATAAAACAAACATAGCAAGAGTTTTTTTAGATACGATTCAGAATGCAGGATATACACCAATGATTTACGGAACTAAGGAATGGCTTATTAAACAGATTGATTTGACAAAATTAACAGGTTATGACATCTGGTTATCACAACAGGAAGACGTTCCGGACTATCCTTATCAATTCCAAATGTGGCAGTATACTTTAGAGGGTGATGTGTTTGGGGTCTCAGGTGAGGTAGATTTAAATGTAAGTTTTATAGATTATTCAGAGAAGTAGATTTAGGTGTTATCGGCAGTAAGACTATAGATTTTAGAGGAAATTTTAGTTTTAGAATAGATATCGGCATAAACAGCATTTGAAATCCCATCAATATAATTGAGGGAATAATTGCGGTTTATGCCATTTTTTTTCAATATATCAATTGCTTTATTATAAGCAATTGCTGCTTCATTTTCAGTATGGTAAGTGCCTACCACATAATTACTTTTTATATGAATCCGTACTTTATATTTCGTGCCGTAAGAGGAAGATATGTGTGTTATGCCATGATAACGATTCCGTATTTCTATGTTTTCATAACGAAAATCAGTAGAATCGCCATTCACATATTGATAGTCCTTGCCTATCACTGCATAATTTTTAATTCCATAACGATTTAAAATATTCACTTGCATTCCATAATCAGAGACAAAAAGATGACCGCCCCTACGCATGATTTTACGAGTGGAATAATAAAATAAGTCATCAATATCAAATTTCAAGACATCAGTCATAGTAAGATAATATAAAAAATACATCTTTTTCATATAGATGGGAGTTGAAAAATAAATTTTGTTATCGCGGAAGTTAAGCAGAGTTATCCATTTTTCAAAAGCTAATGTTGCGTTTGAAGAATAATCTGAGATTGTTATAGATTCCTTATAAAGAATTTCGTTAGCTTCTTTATAAGCCTGATGCGCCATGATATCAGTATCATAACTTCCCAGACTTATATGTTTTTTACAGTACGTAATAGAAGAACGATAATAGATAGAATTGTCTTTTTTCTTTGCCGTATATACGCCAGGCAGATTTCTCATGCCACCCTCCATTTTGCCAAAGTCCTGTGTGAAAATTTATTTTCACACTACACGCGATTGATGGAACAAAACGTTATATTTAAGTGAATTATGTCGATATTTTATCCTAAGTATAACATTTTAGAAAAAAGATTACAATTTTAGAAATATTTTCAGCACTCTTTGTATAAAATATTAAAGAACTGTTACATTTGTGTAACAGAAATATTGATATGGATAAAAAGAGGATATGAAAATGAGAACGTACAAAAAAAATATTATTATATTATTATTGTGCAATATGACTTTTATCGCTTCGTGGTTTAGCGTAAAAGAATTACAGATTAATAGAATTGCATCCACTCCGGCATTCCAAATTAGATTTTTAGAAGATTGTGCGGAACTGGATAGTGTTAGTTTTATTCGAATGGTTACACGGGCATCTTCTGGGCAAAGGGTGGTAGATTATAATATACTCGAAAGAAAGCCCAAATATTCTATTTCCAAGGAAGATTATGATATACTTTTAAAGATTGTGGAAGCAGAGGCAGGCGGGGAAGATATCACAGGTAAAATGCTGGTAGCAGGTGTGGTAATGAATCGTGTGGAGAATGAAAAATTTCCTGACACTGTAAAAGAGGTAGTATTTCAGAGAGAAAATGGGGTGTCACAGTTTTCACCAATCTCAGATGGTCGGTATGAAAAAGTAAGTGTCAGTGAATCCACGATAGAAGCTGTGGAAAAAGTAATATATGGAGAAGATATTACGAAGGGAGCGCTTTATTTTGCATCCAGAAAGTATGCAGACCCTGAAAAAATGAAATGGTTTGACAACAGCCTTACTTTGCTGTTTTCTTATGGTGGACATGAATTCTTCTCATGACATTGCAAGCTAAACTAAACTATGATATACTTATTTACCGATAAGGGTGCCTTATTTTGATGAAGGTGCTAAGATAAAAAGCTGAGAGGTAGCGCAATGGAAGTATTTTATAACAGTACCAGAAATAATAGTATTCAGGTTAAAGCATCAGAAGCAATTTTAAAGGGTTTATCGGAAGATGGGGGATTATTTGTACCCAATCAGATTCCGTTGTTGGATAAAAGTCTTAAACAATTGGCAGGTATGTCCTATCAGGATGTGGCCTATGAAGTGATGAAGTTATATTTGACAGATTTTACAGAGGAAGAACTTAGATCTTGTATCGACCGTGCTTATGATTATAAATTTGACACGGAAATAATTGCTCCTTTGGTAAGTGCTGACGGGGCTTATTATCTTGAGTTGTTTCATGGTGCGACCATTGCTTTTAAAGATATGGCATTATCCATTTTGCCTCATCTTTTAATTACATCGGCTAAGAAAAATAATGTAAAAAATGAAATCGTTATACTGACAGCAACCTCCGGCGATACCGGAAAAGCAGCTTTGGCTGGATTTGCAGACGTAGAGGGAACAAAGATTATCGTATTTTATCCCAAAGACGGAGTGAGCCCGATTCAGGAGAAACAGATGCTTACTCAAAAAGGCGATAATACATATGTGGTTGGTATCAATGGTAATTTTGATGATGCACAAACCGGCGTAAAGCAGATTTTTGCAGATAAAGAGCTTGCGGAAAGAATGAGTGCTCAAGGTTATCAGTTTTCTTCAGCGAATTCTATTAATATAGGGCGTTTGGTTCCTCAGATTGTATATTATGTTTATTCCTATGTACAGCTTCTGGCAGAAGAGAAGATTAAGGACGGCGATCTAATAAATGTAGTAGTACCTACCGGAAACTTTGGGAATATTCTGGCTGCGTTCTATGCAAAGAATATGGGACTCCCCATAGGAAAATTGATTTGTGCTTCCAATGATAACAAAGTGCTTTATGACTTTTTTGATACCGGTGTGTATGACAGGAACAGAGAGTTTGTATTAACAAGCTCCCCATCCATGGATATACTGATTTCCAGCAATCTGGAACGTTTAATATATAAAATTGCAGGCAATGATTCCGATAAAAATGCACAGTTTATGAAAGCTCTTGTGGGAGTGGGTAAGTATGAGATTTCACAGGATATGAAAGATCAGCTTGCTGATTTTTATGGTAATTATGCTTCGGAACAAGAAACCGCGGAAGTCATTAAGGGCTTATATGAAGATACCGGATATGTGATTGATACCCATACGGCAGTGGCTGCTAGTGTATATCAAAAATATATGGCAGAAACAAAAGATAATAAACCGACAATTATTGTATCCACAGCAAGTCCCTTTAAATTCACAAGAAGTGTTATGAATGCCATTGATAAGAAATATGATGAAAAGTCAGATTTTGAGTTAGTAGATGAGTTATCCGTATTGGCAAATGTAGCAATACCTGAGGCAATTGAGGAAATAAGAACTGCTCCCATTGTTCATGATCATATTTGTGAAATTAATGAAATGAGTAAAACCGTGGAAACATTTTTAAAATTGCGATAAGGAGCAACTATGGAATCAATAAATATATTTGATGTGTTAATAATAGCAAGTGGACTTTATATGATATATACAGCGTTTATCATGAAGAAATCAGGAAAGATAACGGGCGGTGTTTTAATAAGCAAAGATGTTGACGTGGATAAGATACGCGATAAAGATGGATTTATTAATTATATGTATATCAAAGTACTGGTTATGGGAATACTCACATGCCTCATCGGTCTGGGCGGT
Organism: uncultured Kineothrix sp.; assembly: GCA_964463365.1. Lineage (GTDB taxonomy): Bacteria > Bacillota > Clostridia > Lachnospirales > Lachnospiraceae > Kineothrix. The sequence goes on along the minus strand of CAYXCV010000016.1, from coordinate 31,382 downwards.
ATACTGCTGACAAAGATCAATGCACCCAGCTATATTATGCTAATTGGAATCGCATGTTTTATTGTTGTATTGATTTTGTTCACTCTGGCATCCAGAAAAGCCAAAAAAATGTTCATAGATTAAATAAATTATAAAAAAGATTCCGCAAAGTACAGTGCATGTTTTGCGGAATCTATTTTTATAATTTATTAACGCTTTGATAAATCAATGTATGTATGGTCATTTCCTACCGGTTTATAAGCAGGTCTTATCATCTTTCCGTTATTAGCAAGTTCTTCCATACGATGGGCACTCCAGCCGGATATTCTGGCAATTGCAAAGATAGGAGTATATAGCTCCATAGGTAGATTCAGCATATGGTAAACGAAGCCGGAATAAAAATCTACATTAATGCTTACGCCTTTATAGATCTGTCTTTTTTTGGAAATAACTATAGGCGCTAATTTTTCTACCAATGAGTAGAGAGCGAATTCTTTCTCCAATCCTTTTTCCACAGAGAGTTTCTCAACAAATGATTTAAAAATAACAGCACGCGGATCTGATTTGGAATAAACGGCATGACCTACACCATAGATTAATCCTGCGTGATCAAAAGCATCTTTATTAAGTATTCTGGTTAGATATTCTGACACTAATTGCTCATCCTCCCAATCGGGCACTTCCTGTTTCATATCCTCAAACATTTGGATTACTTTTATATTGGCACCGCCGTGACGGGGACCTTTTAAGGAACCAATTGCTGCGGCAATTACGGAGTAGGTGTCTGTTAAAGTAGAAGTAATAACATGGGTGGTAAAGGAAGAGTTATTACCGCCGCCATGCTCCATATGTAAGACCAGTGCGATATCCAGTATCTTTGCTTCCAGCGGAGTATAAGAGCTGTCAGGTCTTAGAAGACGCAATATATTCTCAGCCGCGGAAAGTGTGGAATCAGGTGAATGAATGTACAGACTTTTACCATAATGATAATGACTGAATGCTTGATAACCATAGATGGAAAGTAGGGGAAACAAGCTAATCAGCTGCAGACATTGTCTCAGCACATTAGGCAGAGATGTATCATCCGCTCTGTCATCATAAGAATAAAGCGTAAGGACGCTTCTGGCCAAAGTATTCATCATATCTTTGCTGGGAGCTTTCATAATGATATCCCGGACAAAGCTGGTTGGCAGATTTCTATAGTGAGACAAAAGCTTAGTAAAATCAGAAAGCTCTTGCTGAGATGGTAATTTATCAAATAGTAATAAATAAGTTACTTCTTCAAATCCGAATCTAGTATCTTTGGTAAATCCATTGACAAGGTCTTTGACATTATATCCGCGGTAAAAAAGCTCACCATGAGTTGGTACCTGTTTGCCGTCAACCATTTTACTGGCACGAACATCTGAAATTGTCGTAAGTCCTGCAAGAACACCTTTTCCGTTTAAATCACGCAACCCACGCTTTACATCATATTTGGTAAAGAGTTCTGTTTCAATAATATCGGCCTGTTCGCTATATTTTGCCAGTTGAATAATTTCCGGTGTAACTGCTGAATAAATATTATGCTGCATAAGGAACCCCCTTCGCTTATACTCCCAATCTCCGGCATCTATACCGGAAGTAATTTACACTATCAGAAAAATCATAACACAAAAACTCTTTATTTTAAATGTTTTTAAGTAAAGTTGCATAAATAAAGATGCGGTTTTATTATTTTTCTGTTACAATTAATGTTATGCCTGTACAAAATAAGCGATTAAATTAAGTGCAATAATGCAGGTTATAGAAAGGGATAAATTGATATGACGAATGAAAAAATATTACAACATGTTGATCATACACTTTTAAAAGCATTTGCCACTTGGAAGGATATCGTTACGATATGCAATGAGGCCATTATGTACCAGACAGCATCCGTGTGTATTCCCCCTACGTATGTGAAAAGAGTTCATGATACATATGGGGACAAGATTAATATATGTACAGTGATTGGCTTTCCATTAGGGTATAGCGTGACAGTAGCAAAAGTGAAAGAGGCAGAAGAGGCAATCAAGGATGGTGCCAATGAAATTGATATGGTAGTGAATATCAGTGATGTGAAGAATGGACTTTATGAGAAGGTGGAAGAAGAAATCCGCGCTATGAAAGCGACCTGTGGTACCCATATTTTAAAAGTGATTATTGAGACATGCTATTTAACAAAGGATGAAAAAATTGCAATGTGCAAGGCAGTCACTGCAGCAGGTGCTGATTATATCAAGACGTCCACAGGATTTGGAACCGGTGGAGCAACACTGGAAGATGTAAGAATTTTCAAAGAGAATATTGGAGATGATATAAAAATAAAAGCAGCAGGCGGGGTAAAAACAAGAGAAGACTTGGAAGCTTTTTTAGCAGAGGGATGCGACCGCATCGGAACGTCATCGGCCGTAGGAATATTAACGGAGGGAAAGGCAGAGGGTTATTGATGATTAAAGAAAGACTGACTGGATTACGCAGCAAAATGAAAGAAAAGGGTATTGATTATTATATGATTTCCACTTCTGACTTTCATAATTCAGAATATGTGGATCACTATTTCAAGGCAAGGGAATTCTTTTCGGGTTTTACAGGTTCTAACGGAACACTGCTTGTCGGAGAGAATACTGCCGGTTTATGGACAGATGGCAGATATTTTATACAAGCAGAAACAGAGCTGGAAGGAACAGGTATCGTATTATTTCGCATGTCGGAGGAAGGTGTGCCTGATATTCCGGAATTCCTGCTTACGAAGATGAAGCCGGGACAGACGCTGGGATTTGACGGAAGAACCATAAGCTGTAAAGAAGGAAAAAGTCTGAAAGAGAAGCTAAAGGATTTAGATATACATTTTTATTACAAAGAAGATTTGGCAGAAGAATTATGGAAAGAAAGACCATTACTGCCTCACAATAAGATATTGATATTGCCGGATGAAATCAGCGGACAAAGTACAAAGGAGAAGCTGCGGACAGTAAGAAAGAAAGTGGCAGAGGCAGGTGCCAGTTATCTGATGCTAAGTAAGCTGGATGATTTGATGTGGCTTATGAATATACGGGGAAGTGATGTGGAATGTAATCCTGTTGCATTATCTTATGGATTTCTAACTGCAGATAATTTTTATTTTTTTGTGCAAAAGGAAGAAGTAAGTGAGGAATTGATAAATTATGCACAGGAAAATAATATTACAATAAAAGACTATCATAGTATCATAAATTTTCTTACCTCGTATAAATATGCCGGAAGTGTGCTGTACGATGAAGATAATATGAACTACTCTTTATATAAGGTTTTGGTACGACAAACAGAATGTATTGCAGGGGATAACCCTACAGAGTATCTAAAGGCAGTGAAGAACCAAACAGAGCTGATGCAGATGCGGGAGGTATATTTAAAAGATAGTGCTGCCGTTATTAAATTTATCTACTGGTTGAAAAATAGTGTGGGAAAAGAAAAGATAACAGAGCTTAGCGCAATGGAATACTTGGACAAGCTAAGAAGAAGTATTAATGGATTTTTGGACTTATCCTTTCCGACTATTTGTGCTTATAAAGAAAATGCAGCGATGATGCATTATGAGGCAACACCTGAAAAACATAAAGAGATAGCTGCTGAGGGATTGCTTCTTGTGGATTCGGGCGGCCAGTATATGGGAGGTACTACTGACGTGACAAGAACCATAGTTTTAGGTGAAATCAGTGCCCATATCAAAGAGCATTTTACGAAAGTAGCCATAGGGATGTTACAGCTTTCCGATGCCAGATTTTTATATGGATGTACCGGAAAGAATCTGGATATATTAGCCAGACAACCTCTATGGGATATCAATATTGACTATAAGTGCGGCACAGGACATGGCATTGGCTATATATTGAATGTGCATGAAGGACCTCAAAGCATACGATGGCGCTTTGCTAAGGGAGCAAAGGAAGCCGTGATAGAAGAAGGTATGGTCATATCAAATGAACCTGGGGTTTATGTAGAGGGAAGTCATGGAATACGGACAGAGAATGTATTGGCTGCCAGGAAAGGTGTTAAAAACGGGGACGGTCAGTTTATGTATTTTGATACATTGACTTATGTGCCAATTGATAGGGAGGCTATTGATGTGTCTTATATGCAGCCTATAGATATCAAACGGTTGAATCATTACCATGAACAGGTTTATGTGAATACGGAAAAGTACTTAACTGATGATGAGAGGGTTTGGCTGAGGGAGGTAACGGGGGCTATATAAAGGACGCCGCTCTGACGAGCGAGCTGGCTGTGGTGGGATTAGGGGGGCACGGCTTGATTGGTTGCGAGAGGTGGTGGGTCTATCAAACCGGGCACACTCGAAAAAACTTTGTTTTTTCTCGTTTTGTGGCTGGCGCCACATAAATCCACAAAGAGAATCAGAATTATATGCGAGCATATAATTCCTGATTTTCTTTGTGGATTTACCCGGCTTGTAGCTATAAAAAGTATTGACTTTTAAATTCGATTCTGACATAATACAATAGATGTTAAAAAATAATTCAATACATATCAAATCTTCAAATAACCGTAATTTATTATTGGTTTTCAGTAAATGCGGTTCAAATATCAAATCTTTAAGGAGGATATAAAATGTCAACAAAAGCGTATTATCCAATCAATGAAATCGGGGCCGGTAAGCCAGGTTTTTCAAAAACAAGATCCATTATCGAGGCGGCTTTTTACGGTAATAATGTGGTTAAGGTTAACACCTTAAGAGAAGCATATGAATTAGCTAAGAATTCACCTGGAACAGTAGTAACCGATATGCCGGTTTACAGAGGCGAAGAATTCGGTCTTGACAAAGATGCAAAAGTTCTTTTATTTAACGATGGTGCGGTAACAGGTCGTTATGCAGCAGCTCGTCGTATCAAGGGAGAGCCGGGAGTAGATGCCGGTAAACTTGATAAAGTTGTTATGGATGCTATCTATGAAACTCGTTGGAACACTATGTACCATGCAGAAGTTTATATCGGTCTGGATCCGGAATTTATGGCAAAGGCTCATCTTCTTATTCCGGAAGGAGAAGAGAACATCATGTATAACTGGATGCTTAATTTCCAGTATATGTCTGATGAATATGTTAAGATGTACAATAATTCAAAAGCAATCGGTGATGGAAAAGAATCAGATATTTATATTTTCTCAGATCCTCAGTGGGCTCCGGGCGAGCGTCCTGACGTTGATTATAGCTGTTTAAGCGATCCACGTACTCTTTGCTATTTTGATACAAATGAGAACTGTGCGGCAATTCTTGGTATGAAATACTTCGGAGAGCACAAAAAAGGTACACTTACTATGGCATGGGCAATGGCAAACAGAAACGGATATGCTTCCTGCCACGGTGGACAGAAAGAATATACACTTGCTGATGGCAGCAAATATGTTGCATCTGTTTATGGTTTATCAGGATCAGGTAAATCCACTCTGACACATGCTAAACATAATGGAAAATATGAAATTAAAGTTCTTCATGATGATGCGTTTATTATCAATACAGATACATGTGCATCTATCGCTTTAGAACCTTCTTATTTTGATAAAACAGCTGATTACCCAACCGGATGTGAAGACAACAAATATTTAATCACAGCTCAGAACTGTTCTGCAACCTTAGATGAAGACGGAAAAGTTCAACTAGTAACAGAAGATATCAGAAACGGTAACGGACGAGCAATCAAATCTAAAATATGGTCACCAAACCGTGTAGATAAGGTGGAAGCTCCTGTTAATGCGATTTTCTGGATTATGAAAGATCCTACCTTCCCACCAGTAGTGAAACTTAAAGGAGCAGCATTAGCTTCTGTAATGGGTGCTACACTTGCAACTAAGACATCTTCAGCGGAACGTGTTGCAGCTGGAACTGACTTAAATGCACTTCGTATTGTTCCTTATGCTAACCCATTCAGAACATATCCATTGGTGAATGACTACGAGAAATTCAAAAAATTGGTAGAAGAGAAAAATGTAGATTGCTTTATCATCAACACAGGTGATTTCATGGGTAAAAAAGTACAGCCTGCAGACACCTTAGGAATTCTTGAGTCAATTGTTGAAGGAAAAGCTTCCTTTACACAATGGGGACCGTTTGAAGATATTGAAATTATGGATTGGGAAGGATTCATACCGAATCTTAACGATGCAGATTATAAAGCTCAGTTAAAGAATGCTATGGCAAACCGTGTAAGTGCCGTAGAAGGATTTGCAACTAAGAAGGAAGGATATGATAAACTTCCGGAAGAGGCACTTGCAGCACTTCAGAAACTGGTTAATGCACTTAATTAATTTTATTAAATGGAAGAGACCGTATTATTGCGGTCTCTTTGCTGTTTATTGCCTTATTTCAAATTTACGGTTGTATTTTCTAAGCAGGTTGGATATAATAATATTAACCTGAAATGTTCGATAACTCTTGTAATTTTGAACCTACAGATACTTTAAACGGGATTCCTACATCGCCATACAGCTGTCAAGCCCCCACTCGAAAGAGGATTGGAGGGGAAGACAAAAGTGAGGTTGCGGTTACCCACCTAGCTTAGCTAGGAGTCAAAATACAAGAACCGGCATTTTGGGTACATATGTAGTATTTTACTACAATAGTATTTTACTACAAAGGAAAAAAGCAGCCGTAATGGCTGCTTTTTTATACAACATGTTTTGACTATATTTTGACATGTTTAGTATTTAACGGGGAGACATAGAATGAATAAAAACAATCGGTTATTTCTTAAAGTATTGCTTATTATGATTGGGCTTCTTATCATTGTTTATATTCTTACGGTTAGTATCCGTATGAATATCATCAAGCAGCCTGAGGGAGAATATATCAGGATTCAAGACGTCCTGATATTGACAGAAGCATTAGATGAAGATTACGCGAATGGAGATATCTATTTAGAGTTACAAAAGGAGCTTGGCAAAGATAGCGACAAGCAACTGAGCTATGGCCAGTTTCTTAGATTGATTGCAATGATAACAGAAAAATCAGGAGACAAGGATTTTATAGATCATGAGGGGAATAAAGTACAGGATATCGCAAGTGAGTGTAAGAAGGAATATCATAAATATTATAAGGATGATTTTTATTTTTTAAAAAAGGATTGGTATCAATTTTATAACCGTCTGCTGACATATTATAATATGGAGTCAAAAATCGTACTTGTGAATATAATACCATTGGGAACCGGTGCAGATGTGACAGATGCGGAAGGGAAGGTTTTTAATGCAAATGAACTTTTGGCTGAGGATGGAAGATATTTATTCCGCTCTAATCAGTTCTTACATAATAAGTATCAGGTACTAAAAGTATATAAGAAAGAAGATGTATTACTAACCATTTATGATACCGTAAGCAGGAGCTATCAGCTTGATAACATATGGCTTATGGAGGCAGGAGAAAGTAAGCTGCAGGCCTTTATAGGGGGATATGATATTAACTTTACTTATGAAAAGGCAGAACAATCACAAAGGGAACAAGTGGCTGATTTTATTTTTGCAGATGGAATATTACAAACAGTGAAAGTAAAGAATGAAAAAGTAAACGGCAAATTACTCAGTATGAGAGACAACATGTTAGAGATAGAAGGGTATGGGAAATATCCATATAGTGACCAGATGAAGGTTTATAAATTATATGGAAATTTGGAAGAAAGTACTCAGAAGGATTTACGTATCGGATATGATTTCACTGATTTTATCATAGACGACGGTGTAATTTGTGCAGGACTGATAACAAGAGACGAAGCTATGGAAAATATCAGAGTTGTAGTTAAAAATTCTGATTTTTCATCCAATTACCATGAGGAAATAGAGCTTACTGCTGATACGGATTTCAGTGTAAAGTATGGAGCTTATGATAGCCCGGAATCCAAGGCTTATAAAGCAGGTGAGATAGTTACGATTGATTCGGAAAGTGAATATTTTAAGGAGGATAGATTGTATATTGAACCCTCAGCTCTTACCGGTCATATCAGACTTTTATCTGTGCAAAGGGCTCAGGGAACGCCGGAGTACAGAGGGAAGCTTGAAATAGCCAAGACAGAAGAAGGACTTATCATCGTCAATGAACTTTTATTGGAAGAATATTTGTATTCTGTCGTACCAAGTGAAATGCCTGCGTCCTATCCCTTAGAGGCTTTAAAGGCACAGGCAGTGTGTGCAAGGACCTATGCATATAAACATATGGCACAATCCAATATAGCAGGCCTGGGGGCTCATGTGGATGACAGTGTGGGGTACCAGGTATATAACAACATTGCGGAGAATTCACAGTCAACGAAAGCCGTGAGAGAGACAACAGGGGAATTGCTCTATAGCGGAGATGAGTTATGCAGTACTTATTATTATTCTACCTCCTGCGGTTTTGGCTCTGATATCAATGTTTGGAAGAGTGGATCCGGGGCAGATACCTCTTATCTTACAGCGAAACGGATTGGTACGGATACGGATACCATTGCAGCAGATGAAGTGATAGAGGAAGAGGTGTTTGAGTCCTTTATTAATAGCTCCTATGTATCAGACTATGAAAAAGAAGAGGCATGGTATCGCTGGACGTATGAAGTCAAAGATTTGGATGAAGAAAAGATACTTGCTTTGATGCAAAAAAGATATGAGGCAAATGAGAATCTGATATTAACAAAAGATAAAAATGGGGATTATATCAGCAGTCCCGTTAAGAAACTAGGAAAGATTAAAAATATTTATATAGATAAAAGAGGACCTGGCGGCGTAGCAGATGAGCTGATCATTGAAGGAACAAATAAGGTATACAAGATTATTTCAGAATATAATATCCGCTATGTGTTAAATGACGGAGAAAGTAAGACAGTAAGGCAGGACGGAAGTGAAACAGCATCGTCCACACTGCTTCCCAGCGCATATTTCGTAATTAAAGCTAGTAAAGAAAAAGATGTTATGATAGGATATACAATAGTCGGCGGGGGTTACGGGCACGGAGTAGGAATGTCCCAGAATGCCGCAAAATCTATGGCAGCTAAGGGATTAGATGCACAAAATATACTTACTTTTTTTTATCAGGCGTGTGAAGTAAAGAAAGCATATTAAAATGGTGATAGGCGGTATATAAATGGTAAGAAAAATCTTCAATATAATTAGAGACTTTGGCAGACATACGAATAGAAAGAACATCAATGCATTTGCGTCCAGCACGGCTTTCTTCTTTTTTCTATCATTGATTCCAATGCTGATTCTACTTTGTTCTATTATTCCATATACCTCCATAACAGAGGGCAATCTGATGAAATTTATTACAGATATAACACCGGATATGATAGATCCCCTTGTGATATCAATTATTGAAGACGTATATGATAAATCAGCCGGCGTTATTTCGGTAGCAGCGATTGCGACACTATGGTCGGCGTCCAAAGGTATGCTTGCCCTCATACGGGGACTGAATGAAATTAATAATGTAGATGAAGATAGAAGCTATATTATACTTCGTTCAATAGCGTCTTTTTACACAATTCTTATGCTGCTTGTTTTGTTGTTATCTTTAGTTGTTATGGTATTTGGAAACGCATTGGTTGCAGGGATTATCAGATCTATTCCCCAAACAAAGAAGATTTTCGACTTTTTTATGAATTTTAGAATGTTATTTTCTTTTACAATTATGGTTATTGGATTTACGATGATTTATGCATATATACCTAATAAGAAATTAAAGTTTCTATTGCAGCTCCCCGGTGCTGTTTTTTCGGCTATTTTATGGAATTTATTTTCCTGGGCCTTTTCCATTTATATTGGTAGTATTAATGATTTCAGCACATATGGGAACCTGGCAACCATTGTAATTGTTATGCTCTGGCTGTATATGTGTATTTATATTGTTATGATAGGAGCATATGTCAATAAATACTTCGGTCCCGCATATAAATATTTATTTAATATAAAAAGTACCAAAGAAGACACTTGACATTTGAAAAAAGATTCACTACAATGGGAGTCAGTTAGAAAAATATGTTAAAGCTATGAAGGTGTAAGTAGAGTTATGTTTTCTATCAGAGAGAGGGAGTCATCGGCTGCAAGCTTCCTTAAGTTCAGATATAACTTGAGTTTCCCACCGGAGCATCCTCTAAGGACGTTATCACACGTTACGTGAACAAAGTGTCTGTTATTTAACAGGAATTTGGGTGGTACCGCGGAATATTCGTCCCTGACATTACTTTTGTAGTGTTAGGGATTTTTATATGTAAGAAAATATTCCTATTGCAAAAAAGAAAGGAAGAGCAAATGAAAGAAAAATTAGAGCAAATCAAAACGGAAGCCCTCAAGCAAATTGAGGCAAGTGACGCATTAGAGAAGCTAAATGATATCCGCGTTAATTATCTTGGAAAGAAGGGCGAGCTAACAGCAGTTTTAAAAAGTCTGAAAGATGTTGCTCCGGAAGACAGACCAAAAGTTGGACAGTTGGTGAATGAAACAAGAGAAGAAATAGAAAAATTGTTAGAAGCTTCTAAGTTAAAAATGGAACGTGCTTTACGTGAAGCAAGAATGAAAGCAGAAGTCATCGATGTAACACTTCCGGCAAAAAAGAATTATGTGGGACATCGTCATCCGAATACAATCGCATTGGAAGAAGTGGAAAGAATATTCGTAGGTATGGGTTATGAAGTAGTGGAAGGACCCGAGATTGAAAAGGATTATTATAACTTTGAAGCATTGAATACCCCGGATGGACACCCGGCAAAGGATGAGCAGGATACTTTTTATATTACCGGCGATATTCTGTTAAGAACTCAGACTTCCCCGACTCAGGTTCATGAAATGGAAAAGGGATATCTGCCTATTCGTATGCTTGCTCCGGGACGAGTATTCCGTTCGGATGAAGTGGACGCAACACATTCTCCAACATTCCATCAGATAGAAGGTCTTGTGATTGATACTAATATTACCTTCTCTGATCTAAAGGGAACTCTTGCGGAGTTTGCCAGAGAACTGTTCGGTGAAAGTACAAAAGTAAAATTCAGACCCCATCATTTCCCGTTTACAGAGCCTAGTGCGGAAATGGACGTTTCCTGCTTTAAATGCGGAGGAAAAGGTTGTCGTTTCTGTAAAGGTTCCGGCTGGATTGAAATATTAGGCTGTGGAATGGTGCATCCTCATGTGCTTGAAATGAGCGGTATTAATCCAGAAGAATATACAGGCTTTGCTTTTGGGGTAGGTCTGGAACGAATCGCACTTTTGAAATATGAAATTGACGATATGCGCCTGTTGTATGAAAATGATATTCGTTTCTTAAAGCAGTTCTAAAGAATAAATCACGCCAGACTTAGGCAGAATGGAGATTAATTATGAATGTAGCATTATCATGGATCAAGGCTTATGTACCGGAATTAGAATGTACCGATCAGGATTATTGCGATGCAATGACTTTGTCCGGAACAAAGGTAGAAGGCTATGAGAGATTAGATAAAAACTTAAATAAGATTGTAGTTGGTCAGATTGATAAGATAGAAAAACATCCGGATGCGGATAAATTAATTGTATGTCAGGTAAATGTAGGAAAAGAGGTTGTACAAATTGTTACCGGAGCAAACAATGTAAAAGAAAAAGATAAGATTCCGGTAGTGCTTGACGGTGGAAAAGTAGCAGGCGGTCACGACGGAAGTCCGCTTCCCGAAAATGGAATTGAGATTAAGGCAGGAAAATTGAGAGGAGTACCATCCTATGGTATGATGTGTTCCATTGAGGAATTAGGAACAACCAATGAGATGTACCCGGAAGCGCCGGAAGACGGAATCTATATTTTTGAAGATGATGTGGAGATAGGCGCTGATGCCATTGACATCTTAGGACTTAGAGACACGGTATATGAATATGAGATTACATCAAATCGTGTGGACTGCTATAGTGTGCTTGGAATTGCAAGAGAAGCAGCGGCAACCTATAATAAGCCATTTATTGCTCCCGTGGTAAATGTAGTAGAAAATAATGAAAAAGTTACGGATTATGTTTCGGTAGAAGTTCAGGATCCTGATTTGTGTCCAAGATACATTGCAAGAGTATGTACTAATATTAAAATAGGTCCCTCTCCTAAATGGATGCAGAGGCGTTTGTCAGCAAGCGGAATTCGTCCGATTAACAACCTGGTAGACATTACAAACTATGTCATGGAAGAATATGGACAGCCAATGCATGCATTTGATTTAGATACCGTGGGAGGACATAAGATTATTGTCCGTCGTGCCAAGGATGGAGATGAGTTCCAGACATTGGATGGTCAGATAAGAAAGCTGGATTCAGAAATTCTTATGATCTGTGATGCCGACAAAGAGATTGGCATTGCGGGAATCATGGGTGGCGAGAATTCCAAGATTACCGACGATGTAAAGACCGTATTGTTTGAAGCGGCAACGTTTAATGGAATCAATATCCGTAAATCAGCAAAGAGACTGGGACTTCGTACCGAGGCCTCCGGTAAGTTTGAAAAGGGATTGGACCCACACAATGCAGAAGCTGCCATTAACAGAGCCTGCCAGTTAATGGGGGAGCTGGGCTGCGGTGAAGTGGTAAGCGGTATGGTAGATGTTTGTGAGCCGATGAAAGATGAAGTAGTTCTTAAATTTGAGCCGGAAAGAACCAATAAGCTTCTGGGAACAGATATTCCAGAGGAAGAAATGCTACGTATCTTTGAAAAAATTGAACTGAATTACAATGCAGAAACTAAGATGCTTCACATTCCTTCTTTCCGACAGGATATTACATGCTTTGCGGATTTGGCAGAAGAAGTGGCACGTTTCTTTGGCTATGATAAGATACCGGTTTCTCTTCCAAAAGGAGAAGCAACCACAGGAAAGCTACCTTTTAAGTTGAGAATTGAGCAAAAAGCAAGGGAGATTGCAGAATTCTGTGGATTTTCACAGGGAATGTGCTATTCCTTTGAAAGCACAAAAGTATATGATAAATTACTGATTCCTGAGGGAGATAACTTGCGTAAAGCAATTACGATAGCCAATCCTCTGGGAGAAGATTACTCAATTATGAGAACCATCTCGTTAAATGGTATGTTAACAAGTCTTTCGACGAATTATAACAGAAGAAATAAAGACGTTAAGCTATATGAGCTTGGGAATGTATATATAGCCAAAGAGCTTCCGCTTACAGAATTGCCGGATGAAAGAATGCAGCTGACTTTCGGTATGTATGGAGAAGGTGATTTTTATACAATGAAAGGTGTAATCGAAGAATTTTTCGATAGCATTGGTATGAGAAGGAAAGCGGCTTATAATCCGGAGGCGGGTAAGACATTTTTGCATCCGGGACGCCAGGCTAATATCATATATGAAGAAAAAATCGTCGGATATCTTGGAGAGGTACATCCGGAGGTTTGTGATAATTATAACATCGGTACCAAAGTGTATGTTGCTGTTTTAGATATGCCGGAGGTGATACCATTTGCTACATTTGATAGAAAATATGAAGGAATTGCCAAATATCCGGCAGTTTCCAGAGATATCAGCATGGTAGTTCCCAGAAACATACTGGCGGGACAGATAGAGTCCATGATTGAGCAGCGGGGAGGTAAGATTTTAGAATCCTATCAGTTGTTTGATATTTATGAAGGATCACAGATTCAAGAAGGATTTAAATCAGTTGCCTATTCGATTACGTTTAGGGCAAAAGATAAGACATTGGAAGAAAATGAAATTACTGCTGCGATGAAGAAGATATTAAATGGTCTGGAAAGTATGGGAATTGAGTTAAGGCAGTAATGAAAGGAAGTTGTATATGAATAGAAAGAATATTTGGGAAACATTTGATGCAGAACAATTAAAAGAATTAGAGAAACACTCAAGAGATTATATGAATTTCTTAGATCATGGGAAAACAGAAAGAGAATGTGTGGATACCATTGTTAACACAATAGAAAAGGAAGGTTATCAGGAACTTCAGACCTTGATTAAGCAGAATAAAAAGCTGAAAAAAGGTGATAAAGTATATTCTGTTTGGATGAATAAGTCTATTGTTATGTTTCAAATCGGAGATAAAAATATGGCAGAGGGGATGAATATCCTCGGGGCGCATATTGATTCACCGAGATTGGACGTTAAGCAGAATCCGCTGTACGAAGAAGGGGGATTTGCTTATCTGGATACACACTATTATGGCGGTGTTAAGAAATATCAATGGGTTACAATACCCCTTGCCATTCATGGAGTGGTTGTTACAAAAGACGGCACTACAATAGAAATAAATATTGGTGAAAATGAAGATGATCCTGTCTTTTTTATATCAGACCTCTTGGTTCATCTGGCAGGAGAACAATTAGAGAAAAAAGCCTCTAAAGTAATTGAAGGAGAAGCTCTGGATATTATTGTTGGAAATAAGCCTATCCTAATTGATAAAGAAGAAAAAGATGAAAAAGACAGCGCAAAGGACGCAGTAAAAAAAGGAATTCTATCTATTTTAAAAGAGAGCTATGACATGGAGGAAGAAGACTTTATTTCTGCGGAACTGGAAGTGGTGCCGGCAGGTAAGGCAAGAGAAGCAGGCTTTGACCGTAGTATGATATTGGCTTATGGTCAAGACGACCGTGTATGCGCATTTTCATCCTACAAGGCAATGCTTCAGGTGGGTGAAACGGATAGAACGGTGTGCTGCATCTTATCGGATAAAGAAGAGGTTGGCAGTATGGGTGCCACTGGAATGAAATCCCATTTTTTTGAAAATACAGTGGCAGAGGTGATGAATCTCATCGGAGAGTATAGTGAATTGAATGTAAGAAGATGTCTGTCAGCCTCCTGTATGTTATCTTCGGATGTGAGCAGTGCATATGATCCGTCATTTGCTTCCAGCTTTGATAAGAAAAATGTTGCTTATTTAGGAAACGGCATGGTATTTAATAAGTTTACCGGATCACGCGGCAAAACAGGATCTAATGATGCAAATGCCGAGTATATAGGACATATCCGTTCTATTTTCGATAAAGAAAATATACATTTTCAGACGGCAGAGCTTGGAAAGGTTGATTTGGGCGGCGGTGGAACAATCGCTTATATACTTGCGGCATATGGCATGAATGTAATTGACAGCGGAGTTGCTGTTATGAATATGCATGCGCCGTGGGAGGCAACTAGCAAAGCAGATATCTATGAATCAGTACGTGGGTACGAGGCCTTCCTGAAATATGCAACCCTATAAGGCCTGCGGCACAAATATTGCAGGTTGTGGAAAGATATGGTTATTGAAATGAATAAATCAGATTTTAGTTTTGACTTACCGGAGGAGTTGATAGCCCAGGATCCTTTAGAGGATCGTTCGGGCTCCAGACTTCTTATGCTGGATAAAAATACAGGAGAAATACAGCATCATATATTTCGCGATATTATTGATTATTTACTTCCCGGGGATTGTCTGGTATTAAACGATACAAAAGTAATTCCGGCTAGATTAATGGGAGTAAAGGAAGATACGGGAGCAGCAATCGAAGTACTTCTTCTCAAAAGAAAAGAGAATGATATATGGGAAACCCTTGTAAAACCCGGAAGGAAGGCAAGGCCGGGTTCGGTGATTTGTTTTGGTGATGGAATACTGACAGGAACGGTTATGGAAATAGTGGAGGAGGGGAATCGACTGATTCAATTCCATTACGATGGAATCTTTGAAGAAGTCTTAGATCAGTTAGGTGAGATGCCCCTTCCTCCTTATATCACTCATAAACTTAAGGATAAGAACAGATACCAGACCGTATATGCTAAATACGAGGGTTCAGCGGCAGCACCCACTGCCGGATTGCATTTTACAAAAGAATTACTGGACGAGATTGGGAATAGAGGGGTTGAAATTGCCTATGTGACCTTACATGTGGGGCTTGGTACATTTCGACCGGTTAAGGAAGACGATATATTAAAGCACCATATGCACTCAGAGTATTATCAGGTGACAAAGGAAGCTGCTGATAAGATTAATAAGGCAAAGCAGAACGGGAACAGAGTTATTTGTGTTGGTACAACAAGCTGCCGTACAGTAGAAAGCGCATCTGATGAAAAGGGCAAGATTCATGCATGTTGTGACAATACGGAAATATTTATTTATCCCGGCTATCGCTTTAAAGTACTGGATGCCCTGATTACAAACTTTCATTTGCCGGAGTCTACGTTGGTTATGCTTGTATCCGCTTTGGCAGGCAGAGAAAAAGTTCTTCACGCATATCAAACCGCAATACATGAAAAATATCGTTTTTTTAGCTTTGGTGACGCAATGCTTATTACAGATGGCTTTACAAAAAACGATTTATAGTTTATTATAAGATATAATAAAATATTTTGTAGAAAACTGTTAAAATGTAAAAGGAGTGGGAGAATAGATGAGAGATAGGAGAAAGAACAGACGCATTGATTTAAAAAGCACATTGACAGTAAATAGAATAGATGATGGGAATACAGGAGAAATTACCATAGAAATACTCGATGTATCGAAAACAGGTATTGGATTTGTATGCGATGAAAGATTAGAAATGGATGCGGTATATGAATCTCATTTAACGATTTGGACAAAAGAAGTTATACATACACTCTTAAGGATTGTGCGGATTGAAGAATATGATGATTCTTACTTATATGGGGCTTCTTTTATTGGGATATCGGAACAAGATTCTTTTCGTATTGCAGTATATGATGCAGTGGAACAAGAAAAAGAAAAGATGCAGAATAACAGTAAAGAATAAAGTTGAAAATAAAAAAATCTCTTAGACAAAAGTCTAAGAGTTTTTTTTTAATCTAATGTAAAATTATTAACCATTTTATTTAGTTTTTCTGATTCGGCAAGTGTTGCTTCTACCATATTATAAGTTTCTGAGGTAAGATTTGCGGTTTCGGCATTGTTGGATGCAACAATATTGACTCCATGATAAGTTTCACTGATTGCATTATTAATTTGATTGATAGATTCTGTAATTCTTAGCATGGTATTATTTAATTCATCAATAGATAAATCAATGTCGGACATTGTCTCGTTCACAAAGCCTGCATCATCAGAATATTGTTCGCTGACTGTAACAAAGTTTTTATAATCTGCAAGAACCGTCTGATCCAGAAAATCCAGTGTTGAGGTTAAGCTGTCTGCCATATTTCCGATAGCAGTATTGACCTCTGCAACGATAGCAGTAATATTTGTCACAGTTTTTGAAGATTGTTCCGCTAGCTTTCCAATTTCATTGGCTACTACAGAGAATCCCCTGCCGGCATCTCCAGCTCTGGCAGCTTCAATGGATGCGTTTAATGATAAGAGGCTGGTCTGACTGGCAATTTCCATAATAGTTTCCGCCAGATCATTAATCTTTGAAACGGATTTCGAACTATCAATTGCAGATTCCGTATTTGCCTTTACGGACTCATACATAGACTTTGTTTTATCAGTGGCAGCTAGTGTATTTGTGCGTAATGCACTGGCACGTTTCATAATTTCGTTTGATAACTCCACACCCTGAGTGGCTTTTTCCGTGATATCAGTGGTAGCAGTACCCATGGCCTGAATCTGTTCACTGATCGATTTTGTGTTTTCAGTGGTAGCTTCCATACTGGAGGAGAGCTGTTGAGCGGCGCTGGATGTAGTTGTGGCATTGTCATTCATAGTATTGGCTATTTCCAGTAATCGAGTAGAGCTTTCATTGACGGTATCTGATGTTGTTGAGATATCGTGCATCATATTGCTGAAGGCTCGCCGCATTCTGGATACGGCCCGTCCCATTTCACCGGTCTCATCTCTGCGTTTCTGCAAATAATGGTAAGAACCATCCTTGGCGATATTAAGATCAGCCGTTTTACGTACTATTTTTGTAATGACTTTAAGTGGAGTTGTAATCGTACTTGCAAAGATATATCCCAGTACGGACATAACAATTACAATAATAATGCTCATGTTGATGGAGCTGGTACGCATCTCGTCAATTGGGGCAAGAACAGCTTCCTGATCAACTGCAATACATAGAATCCATTGATTCAAATCGGAAATATTATATGCAATGTATTGTTTTGTATCACTATCAGCAATAACAGTAGCCTCATGAATATTATTAGCTTCTATGTCAGAGACAATAGAGTTGATTAAAGAGGTATCTGCCTTTTTTCCGATAAAATCAGCGTTAGGATGATAAATATAAATACCATTACTATCAAGTAAGTACGCATAACTGGTATCAGAATCAAATACTCTGATATCGGATAGGGTATCTGACAACAAAGATGCTTTTATATTTGTAAATAAAACACCTGATAAAATATTTTCATCCACATGGCTGGCTTGGGGAACACCAATAGAGATTAATGGTTCATTTGTTTCTTCATCAAGGAATATATTGCTTTGTGCAGGTTTTTTATGTTCTAATATGTATTGGACAAATGCCTGATCTGAGTAATCAATACCCTCTTTGTCAACATCAGTGCTTCCAAGCAGTGTAACCGACTCAGCACCAACGAAGTTAATACTTTCATGGGTGGGGTTCTGTGTCAGATAATTATTGAGGGTGGCATGAACCTCTCTATAATATTTAGTTCCATTATTGGTATTATACACATAGAAATTTTCGGAACCATTTAAATAAGTTAATGTGGAATTATATTTTTCTATGGACTGTTCAATATATTTATTTTGAACTCCCACGATTTCTAACAAAGTGGCCTCTGTATAGTCTGTTAACGTATTCTTTGATTGACTGCTCAGATAATTATAATTGATTGAAACTGAGAGAAGAATAAGGATAACAAGTATTAGAGTAATCTTTGTTTTTATAGAGAAAAGAAATTTCTTCTTTTCCTTGGGTTGGTCTGTTTCTTTTGGTTTCATAGCCCTTTTCGTGTTGAAATTTTTTGCAAATTTCATTTTGGAGTACCCCCTGTTCTACAATAAAATGAATGAGTAAATTTCACACCTATTATTATGATTCACACCTAAATTTAGTAATCTAGATATGAATCATAGACATTGTAGCATTATTCATAAAAAAATACAATCAAAGGGTTATAAAATAAACAAATTGTTTAAGAATGAATAAAAGAATTTATAGACTTAATTTATTTAAATCAGAATAAAATCCAGGGTAGCTAACGGCAACACAATCACTGTTTATAATTTCGGTTTCCCCCTGAGCAATCAGTGAGGCAATGGCAAAGCTCATAGCGATTCTATGGTCATCATAAGGATTGATGACAGCACCTGTCAAATAACCGCTACCATTAATGATCATACCGTCATCAGTTCCCGTAATATCACAGCCCATAGCAGATAGATTTTCCACCATAACATCGATACGATTAGATTCCTTCACTTTAAGCTCGGCAGCATCTTTTATTATGGTAGTTCCGTTTGCGGCGGCAGCCATAACAGCAATGATTGGCAGCTCATCAATAAGAGTGGGAATCATTGCTCCTTCTATGGTTGTTCCATGTAAGGGACTATAGGTTACATGCAGATCCGCAGTAGGTTCTCCCTTATTATTTTCATTTAATAAAGTTATATTTCCGCCCATGGCTCTGGCGGCTTCTATAATGCCGTTACGTGTAGAGTTAATCCCTACATTTTTTATTAAGATATCGGAACCGGGTACAAGGAGTCCGGCAGCAATAAAATAGGCAGCAGAGGAGATATCTCCCGGCACATGAATTGTTTGCCCCTCCAGGTAAGGACGCGGTCTGATGGTAGCAGTAGTCTCTTTGGAATTCACATCGGCGCCGAACATACGAAGCATTATCTCCGAATGATTTCTGCTTAAAACTGGTTCCGTTACCCTTGTTTCGGAATTTCCGTAGAGACCGGCCAGAAGAATAGCGGACTTTACCTGTGCAGAAGCTACTTTTGAATGATAATGTATACCGTGGAGAGAAGCTCCTTTGATGATAAGAGGAGCACAATCATTGTGATTCTGGCTCGTAATATCAGCCCCCATCAAAGTCAACGGTTCGATAATACGTTTCATCGGACGTTTTTGAATGGAAGCATCTCCGGTAAGAGTCGTTTCAAAAGGCTGTGCCGCAAGAATACCGGAGATAAGACGAATCGTGGTTCCGCTGTTCCCGGCATTCAGTATCCCGGTCGGTGCAGAGAGTCCGTCTAACCCTTTACCGTGAATAAGGATTCTGCCCTGTTCGTTTTCTATTTGAATTCCAAGATGACGGAAGCAATCTATAGTAGCAAGACAATCCTCACCTTGCAGGAAATTAGTGACTTCAGTAGTACCTAAGGAGAGAGCACCCAGCATAATAGCTCTGTGGGAAATGGATTTATCGCCCGGAATAGCGACTTCTCCTTCTAATTTGTTAACCTTGTGAAATATCATAAAAAGATTCCTTCCTTATTTTTTCTCATAGATAGTATATCCGCGGCTTTTCAGTATATTACCGGCGAGTTTTATTGCAGACTCCTCATAGAATTCTATTCTCAGTGCACCTTCTTCTACTTCTCTGTTGTGTACAATCCCAATATTCTTAATATTGATATTATTGAGAGCAAGAATTGTAGCAATGGAAGCCAATGCTCCTGATTCGTCGGCAATATCAATGGTGATAGAATATGATTTTTTGATGGGACCACTGGGAGCTTCTATAAAGGAATCCCGATAAATTCTGGCATCATCAAAGAATTTATAAATATCATTTCCTTCTTTATCTGCTAATTGCTTCTTAATTTGTTTCAAGGCTTCGATATAATCCTCCAAAAGAGAAGAAATATTCGCTGTATTGGTAAGACATATTTGCTGCCACATTTCAGGAGAGGAGGAAGCGATTCTGGTAATATCTTTAAAGCCCCCTGCCGCAATCATTTTCATAATACCGTCTTCCGTATCCGAATCTTTTACCAAATGTACGAGTGAGGCAGCAACAATATGAGGAAGATGGCTCACTGCTGCTGTAACATAATCGTGTGCTTTAGCATCCAGTACTAATGGAATAGCTCCTATGTTGCCGATAAGACTCTCTAATTGCTCCACCTTTGCAGCTTTAATAGATTCCGAGGGAGTCAATATATAATAAGCATTTTCTAATAATCTGGCTTTGGAATTGCCATAACCAAACCGCTCGCTTCCGGCCATAGGATGCCCACCAATGAATTGTGCGGAGAGACCCAGTGAGTTAATATGCTGATGAATATTATCCTTCACACTTCCCACATCGGTAAGAGTGCAGTACGAGGAAAGAAATTGTTTTAATGTAATAAGATTATCATCGTTATATTCCACAGGGGCACATAAAAATATAATATCACACTTCTGAAAGGTGATATCAATCGTTTCAGTAATAATATCAGCGATGCCTTCTGCTCTCGCTTGTGCCAAAGTTTTTTTATTTACGTCATATGCAATTATGCTTGTTTCAGGCACAGCGGCACGAAGAGCTTTGGCGATAGAACCGCCAATAAGTCCAAGACCGATAAAGCCGATTGTCAATTGTTTCATTAGGTAATATCCTCAAATTTACGTGACATAAGGTCACAAAATGGTTTTAGTTCTCGCGTAAGCCGCTCAAATTTATCAAAATTTAATGATTGCGGACCGTCAGAAAGTGCATTGGCCGGATCATTATGTACCTCAATCATAAGTCCGTCTGCACCGCATGCAACAGCAGCCTTTGCCATAGGAGAAACATATTTATATACTCCCGTGGAGTGAGAAGGATCAGCAATAACCGGTAAATGAGTTCTTTCCTTGAGAACGGGAATCGCACTTAGATCCAATGTATTTCTGGTAGCAGTTTCAAAGGTACGAATACCCCTTTCACATAATACTACATTGGGATTGCCTTCTGCAATAATATATTCAGCGGCATTCAGCCACTCATCAATCGTCGCACATAATCCTCTTTTTAAAAGAACAGGAAGACCTGAGCGTCCGGCTTCTTTCAATAGGATAAAATTCTGCATATTTCTGGCACCTATCTGAATCATATCCACATATTTTACTGCCGATTCAATTGCTTCCTGGCATATTACTTCACATATGGTTGACAGACCGGTTTCTTTTTTTGCTTCCTGCATGTAACGCAAACCTTCCTCTTCTAAACCTTGAAAGGAATAAGGAGAAGTTCTGGGTTTGTATGCTCCGCCCCGAAGAATGGTGGCACCGGATTTTTTGACAGCTCGTGCAATACACATAAGCTGTTCCTCGGATTCCACCGCACAAGGACCGGCCATAATTGTCATATTATCAGGACCGATGTGGGTATTTCCTACTATAACGGTAGATGGGTCCGGATGGAATTTCTTGTTGGCAAGCTTATAACTTTCAGTGACCGGAACAATACGATCCACATCTTTAAAGCTGATGATATTTTCAGTAGGAAGCTTGGCTTTATCACCAACAATACCGATAATAGTAACTTCTTCACCCTTAGAAAGATGAGTTTGAAGACCATATTTCTCAATATAGGAAACAACCGATCCGATGCTTGTGGGGTTGGCATTTGGTTTCATAATAATAATCATAGTTCTACCTCTTTTCTTAATGCATAAAATGTATCTATGGCGTGATAGTCTGAATCACATTGATAATATAGCACTTTAACGTGCGAAAGTCAACGTATGAAACAGGAATCAAAGAGACAGCGTATGCATGTACAGAGAGGGAAAATAAAAAACGGGTGCAAAACGTTTAATATAGCTTGTAAAACTCACTGAATTTTAGTAAAATATTCACATGGGAGTTCGACGGCAGTAGAAAATTCCAATTACAGCCTAGGCATAATACCCAAAAACAGCAAAATTGGAGGAAATTATATGAACGTTTACACAACTGATAAGATTAGAAACGTGGTATTGCTCGGACACGGGGGATGCGGAAAGACAAGTCTGGTTGAAGCAATGGCATATTTATCGGGTATTACTTCAAGGATGGGGAAAATAACAGATGGGAATACATTAAGTGACTTTGGAAAAGAAGAGCAAAAAAGACAGATTTCTATTTCCACTTCGATTGTACCGATTGAGTGGGAAGGAATTAAGATAAATATTCTTGATACTCCTGGTTTTTTTGATTTTGTAGGTGAAGTAGAGCAGGCAGTAAGTGTTGCGGATGCAGCGATTATCGTAGTATCCGGTAAAGCCGGAGTAGAGGTGGGAGCAGAGAAAGCTTGGGAATTATGTGAGAAATATAAGTTACCAAGATTTGTTTTTGTAACGGATATGGATGTGGATAATGCTTCCTTCCGTCAGGTTGTAGAAGATATGACCAATAACTATGGTAAGAAAATGGCACCCTTCCATTTACCGATTCGTGAAAATGAGAAATTTGTGGGATATGTCAATGTAATCACAGAGACCGGTCATAGATGGGAAGGAAAAGATGTGGTTCCCTGTGACGTACCGGAATACAGCAAGGCTAATCTTCAGCTATGCAAGGATACATTGATGGAAGCAGTAGCGGAAACCAGCGAAGACTTTATGGAACGGTATTTCGGCGGAGAAACTTTCTCGGAAGCGGAAATCAGAGCGGCACTCAGAGCCAATGTAATAGATGGAAGCCTTGTTCCTATGACAATGGGATCCAGCATACTATGTCAGGGTGTTTACACACTGCTTGATGATATCGTGAAATATATGCCAAGTCCTGAGAACAAAGAGATTGCTGGTATCAACCTTAAGACAAATGAAATTTTTCAAGCAAATTTTGATTTCTCCAAAGCAAAATCAGCATTTATTTTTAAAACTATGGTGGACCCGTTTATTGGCAAATACTCTTTGGTTAAGATTTGTTCAGGAGTCCTTAAATCAGATGACCTTATCTATAACAGCGATAAGGATATTGAAGAAAAATTAAACAAATTATACGTTATGCAGGGAGGAAAACCCATTGAAATAAGTGAGCTGCATGCAGGTGATATCGGAGCAATCGCGAAACTGACCGCAGCAAGGACAGGGAATACTCTTTCTACAAAAGCGACCACGATTAAGTACGGTAAGGCAGATATATCGACACCATATACATATATGAGATACATACCAAAGAATAAGGGAGAAATTGACAAGCTTTCACAGGCTTTGCAGAAGATGGCGCAAGAAGACCAGACCATTAAAGTGGTAAATGATTCAGAGAACAGACAGACCTTATTATATGGTATGGGAGATTTGCATTTGGATGTGGTGACAAGCAGACTTAAAAATGATTATAAAGTGGAAATAGAACTTTCACAGCCAAAGGTTGCTTTTCGGGAAACCATCAAGAAAAATTCCGATGTGGAATATAAATATAGGAAACAGTCAGGAGGACATGGTCAGTATGGTCATGTTAAGATGAGATTTTTACCATCAGGTGATTTGGAAACACCTTACGAGTTTGCACAAGAAGTGGTAGGCGGAGCTGTACCCAAGAACTATTTTCCGGCAGTAGAAAAAGGTTTGCAGGAATCTGTGGTGAAAGGACCGCTTGCAGCTTATCCAGTTGTTGGTGTTAAGGGAATTCTGTATGATGGTTCTTATCATCCGGTGGATTCTTCGGAAATGGCATTTAAGATGGCAACGATTCAGGCCTTCAAAAAAGGATTTATGGAAGCCGGACCTATTTTACTTGAGCCAATTGCATTACTTAAGGTAACAGTTCCTGATGCATATACGGGAGATGTTATGGGCGACCTCAATAAGAGAAGGGGACGCGTACTCGGCATGAATCCGGTGGGCGGCAAGCAGGTGATTGAAGCAGATATTCCTATGACAGGATTATTTGGATACTGTACTGATTTACGTTCTATGACAGGCGGACGGGGAACTTTTGCTTATGAATTTGCAAGATATGAGCAAGCGCCCAGCGATATACAGGAAAAAGAAGTGGCTGCCAGAGCTGCAAGTATGGCAGATGGCGGAGAAGATTAATATTACTAAAATAATATAACGGCAGAGAAATGTGACGTCACCCGTCGATGGGTATTGAGGTATTGCATCGGCGGGTGCGTCGCATGGGCTGACAGGTGTTATTATTATCAAATATCTAAGATTAAAGGGGTGGGGGCTTCTATGTCTGATGGAGAATTAAGCACAAGCACTATGCTTCAAAGAATATTCAAAACCACGAGTATCGGGCGTTTTATCAAGCGATATGACAAACAGATGGAGAATGCCCCGTTTCATATTTACATATCGCGGTTATGTGAGAATAGAAATATTGTGCCCGAGCGCGTCATACGTAAATCAGGTATAGAGCGCACGTATGGGCACCAGCTTTTTAACGGGCGCAGAAAACCCTCACGCGATAAGGTTTTACAGCTTGCTTTCGGGTTAGGAATGAATTATAACGAGGTGCAGGAACTCCTAAAGGTAGCTAGGAAAAGTGCGCTTTATCCCAGGGTCAAACGAGACGCCGTGATAATATACGCGCTTAAGAGAAGACTTAGCTTTGAGGATGTTCAGACGACTCTTTTTGAGTTATCGTTACCGCTTTTGGGAAAGGAAGATAGAAATGAGTAAATCCTTTGCCGAAGATTTTATGAAAACCTTTGACGATTTGTCGTTGCCGCGTGAAATATCCGAGCGCTTCGATATTATGGAGTGTCTGGCTAAAAATAATTACGGTGAAACATATTTGCTTTCTGAAATAGACAGTGGAAAGCGTTATGTTTTAAAGTGTTGTAAAAAAACAGAATCCATGGGGCATGAGTCCCAAATTCTAAGCGGTCTTAGCCATAGAGGATTACCCACATTTGAACCCGAAATTGAAACGGATGAAATGTTATTTGTTCTGCGTGAATATATAGAGGGCGTACCACTGGATGAATATCTGTCCGAGCGTCAGATTGGAGAAGAGGAAGCTGTAAATATTGTTCTGGAGCTCTGCGATATCCTTTCATACTTGCATTCACAGCCGGCGCCTATCATTCACAGAGATATAAAGCCCTCAAATGTTATCGTTAACCCGAGCGACGGCAAAATCACGCTGATTGACTTTGGAATCTCAAGGAAATATTCCGAAGATGCGGATACCGATACATCATATTTCGGGACACAGAAATTCGCGCCACCCGAACAGTATGGTTATTCGCAGACGGATTGCAGGGCGGATATTTACGCACTGGGTATCGTATTGCGTTATCTGCTTACAGGAACAACCGAGAGTAAAACCGGCGTTAAGGACAGTTCTCTTCTGCGCATCGCCGGGAAATGCTCCGCTTTTTCGCCTAAGGAACGATTTCAAAGCGCTGACGCGCTAAAGAGAGCTTTAATAAGGCAGAAAAAGCGCATTAATCAAAAAATATTATATAGCTTTCTATCCGTGTCTGCAGCTATTGTTATCTTCATGGCCGGTTTTTCGGTTGGACGATATACTGATTTGTTCCCGGCAAATGAAACTATAGATGAAAATAATCCAAACGAAAATGTATACCTATTTACGGAACCACTTATTGAGGAAGCGGTTCGGCTTATGCTTGGAAAAGAGGATGGACAGCCTGTTATGCGCGAGGAATTGGTGAACATAAACGCCATCTATATTGCCGGAGGGAAGGTCGCTGCCTCTAGAGAAGAATGGGATGGGGTCAGTAATGAATTCCGCCCGGATACTCCTCCTTTCGGAACCACTAAGAGCATTAATGACTTAACGGCTATGGAAAATCTAATGGAGGTTCAAATCGTCGGGCAACCTCTGTCAGACCTAACTCCGCTATCGGGGAATATCCGTCTCAATACGATAAATGCTAATCACTGCCATATTCCGGACGTTTCGGCGCTTAAGGACCTACCGCGCTTAAATGATCTTTCACTTTTTGATAATTTGATAGATGACTTTACAGTTTTCGAGAGTTTCGAGTCATTAGACCGCTTAGATGTCGGGCTTTCACCATTAAACAGCATCTCCGAACTCGGGAGTATGCCGAAAATTGAATTTCTTAATGTCCATTTGACTGATATTTCAAACCTTGACGGTATTGAAAATTTCCCAAACCTCAAATCGCTCTATTTAACCAATACGCTTGTTCAAGATTTTTCGCCGCTTGACAGTCTTCCTTATATGGAGGAGATAATAATAAGCGAGGATATGAAGCAGTATTTACATACGCTGAAAAACAAAGACATTAATGTAATCGTCACTGAATAAGAATACCGTGTAATTTCAAAAAAAGTGTGCTGCCGGCACACCTTTTTTTTGTCCAAAATTGTTAATCTTAATAATAACATGCACTAGTTGTTGCTACAGAAATAAAGGATATATTACATGAGGGCTAAATATCAAAGAATGATAGGGAGGTTTTGTTTATGGATTTAATTTTACTTATTGCTTTATCAATCATTATAGCGGGAAAATTCAGAAAAACCGGCGCACGCGGTGCAAGCAAGTACATACTGGGTATGATAGGAGCCGTTCTTGCATGCGAGTTGATGGGACTGATGATGTTAGGTGAAATGGAATCATTTGTGCCAATGCTGTTATGTATGCTTGTGGGGGTAATCCTTGTAGTCTTTATCTTTAGGGCAGGCGTAAAAAAAGCGGTCTCAGGTGAACAGTCTGACGCACCCGCACTCGCTATGCCGAAAGAAATCCGTGCCTCGGCTATCGTATGTGCCATCGGTTCTTTTCTTACCGGCACGTTCGGGTGGCTGCTCACTAGCATCATGTCGAATCGTGGCCGTGGGTTCTTCGTTGCTGTCGCAAAAATTCTTAATACCCACTATCCGGTAATTTTCTTTTTTGTACTTATGGGCATCGGAACGCTTGTACTTGCGGTGGGATTTTTTATGATGGCCTTAATTAAAAAACCCTGTGGGAAACTTAAGATTACCAGCCTTTTCTGTGCTTTTTCTACGCTTGCGTACTCAGCTTTTCTATTTTTCAATGCCGTCTCATATATAAAGATATATGTTACGGTGAGTATGGTGCGGATGTCGAGCATGCACATGATTCCGTTCTATATCCCTCTGATTATTGTGATTATCACAATTATAGCGGTACTTCTGCATTTGGCAAGCCTGTACGAGCGGCTGGGGAAGGCCGGGCGCGTGCTGGCGGCTATCGCTATGGCTGTTTTTGGGATAGTTCTGATACTGGATATATACACCCTTATCGTGCGCGAAATATATTTTTCATGGTATGGTTCGTCCGTGGTTGGTTATTGGCTTTTTGCGATAACAATGCTGGCGGCAGCTATGAAAAAGGAAGATATACCGGGCGAGGCGGATGCAAAGCCCGAATAGGCGAGACGTTAATCATTACGAGAATAAATCGAAGGTGGGGGCAAGTCAATGATGGAAAACGAGAACAATTTTACCCAATTTATAGGAAGACGAGGAGAGCTGTCCGAGCAGGAAGTTCAGGCGTTTGGTAGAAATTACGCGCGGTCGGTCGAAGACATCGCGTCGGTCGCCGAGCCGCATAAGGAGGATGCTAACAGCAGTACATTCGCGCCGCTTGACGGCATCCTGAATCGTGAAGTTACACAAAAAAAGAAACTGCCGCGATTTGCGCTGCCTGCCATCATCGCCGCCGCAGTTCTTATTGTTGCCGTAATCAGTATTGTCCTCCTGACGCGTAAACCCTCAGTTGACACCGCACAGCTGCTTGAAAGTGGAATCGCATATCTCGACGATGAACAATATTTAGAGGCACTGGAGCAGTTCAGAACAGTTATCGACGCAGACCCCGAAGCATCGGAAGCGCCATATATCGGAGCGGCGGATGCCTATATCGGTCTGAACCGTAATGATCGGGCAATCAGAATATTGGAAAAAGGCTATCGGAATACAGACAGCAGCATCATACAGAGCAGGCTGGATGAGTTGATCGAAACTTTAGCTGCGGCAGAGAACGCAGACGGATACGGCAATACAAACGGGAATCTTTCAAACGGAGCACTGGCAGCGGTAGAGGGAGAGTGGTTTTACTTCACTGTTGATGACGCAATTTACAAAGCAAAAGCGGACGGAACGGAAAAAATCCTCTTGACCGACGAAGCTTACTACATCAATGTCGAAGGAGATTGGGTTTACTTCATTAAAAACAATAATATACACAAGATAAAGACTGATGGAACGGAAAAACAGCTAATCAGCGAGGATTTTATCCACGCGAATTCTATCGCTGTGGCAGGGGACTGGATTTATTACGGGACTACCCAGTCTTATGAGGGTTACGAAGAGCAGGCGGCGGCAGAGAGTATTTCGATGGCTACCGGCGAATATGGCATCTATAAAATACGCACAGACGGTTCGGAGCGTACGCAAGTGACTCCCACTGTATGCCGCGGTCTCAATATAGACGGCGACACTCTCTACTATTTCGATATTGATTTCTGTCTATGGAAAATTGGGACGGACGGCAGCGCAGAAACGCAGCTTCTAGACGAACTGTGCTATTCGTTCAATGTAGCGGGGGACTGGATTTACTATATCAGTTTCGAAGATCACGGTATCTATAAAATGCGGACGAGCGGAAGGAATAATACACAGATTAGCGGTGATTACACGACTTATCTCAATGTGTCGGGGGATTGGCTGTATTACTCTAACTTTTCCTTCACAGACGACATGCTCAAGCCAGATACCGGCATATATAAAATGCGCCTGGACGGTTCCGAGAAAACGCAGTTAAAAAACGTCAGAGCCTTTATTCCTAACGTTGCGGGAGACTGGATATACTATATGAGTTATGGTGAAGAATACGAAACATATTATAAAAGAATCCGCACAGACGGTACGGATGAACAGAGTCTCAATTAACATGAGGGGGAAAATGCTATGAAAAAAATAATAATTATGCTGCTTTGCGTGGTTATGCTTTTGGGGATGACCGCCTGTGGCAAGGAACCCTCACCCGGTCCTGAAAAGACGATTGGGCTTGGCGAAGGTTATCTGGACGACAGAAAATTCCAGTTGGCGTTCGAGCAGTTCCTGCGCTACATCGATATGGAACCGGAGGACGAATACGGTTATTTGTACGCGGCGGAGGCATATATCGGTATGAACGATATCGATAAGGCCGTTGATATTCTGGAAAAGGGTTATGTTAAAACCGGCAGCGAGCGCATACAGAAAGAATTAGATGTGCTTTCGGCTTCTGCTGTTACTGAGGCGGCGTCCGAACCCTCGTCTGAGAACGCATCTGCTGCCACATCGGAGGATACGGTGCAAAATGCATCCGATGATATGGGGCATCCGGTTGCAGTTGAGCTTCAAGACGGAGAAGTCCTGTATACCGGGATTTTGGATTGCTCGCAAGCCGAAAGCTTCCGAGTCAGCTTTATCCTCTCTGCCGACCGGAAGAATATCCATGACATCAAGTTCGAATTAACCGATTTCAAAGCTTCGGTTCAGAACGGAATCGAAACGACGACTGTTGATTTTGCCGATATAACGGAAACATACAACGGTGTATATCCGATTGATTTCGAAGCTGAAAACTTAAATATTAATATATTTAATAGCATCACATTCCTTGTTCTGAATTTTGAGGGCGACTCAGCGTATATAGAGCTTAATTACGTCTATTACAGTCACGATAACGGAACTACTCCGGTAGAAATCCCGTTTGATACGATGAACGGCGATCTTAAAATAGAAACTGTGCCGGCTCTATCCGAAACAACAGATTCCGCAGAACCGTCTGGGTCGGATGTATTCCCGATTCAATACGAGGCTTATGGTAACCCTTATTCGATAACAGGATATACCATTGGTATGGACGATGCCGGTAATACCACCGTGACGATATGGGGTGACGGATATGATGTTCTTCACTTCGGACCGGGCGGTGCCGCTGCTGCGGCAGGGTGCGAATTTGAAGCCGGGGGGAAAACCTTTGAATATTCAGGGGCTTCCATCAGCGGCGGTTCCATGGTATTTACCTTCGACACATCTGTCACGCCGGAGGCTATTACGGTAACAAACGGAGACACCGGAAATGAGGTCGTGTCTTTCCTTGTGGCAGATGAGCCGCAAAGGTAGCGGTATTAACAAAATAACAATTGGAGGGAAACATCTATGCTGGAAATTTTCGGTCTTACTTTTCTTTGCTATATTAACAGAAAAAATGCTGTCGCTGTGGGAAAAAGCGGCGGCGGAGCAATCGGATTGACATTAGTACTGTGGATTGGTCTGGAATTTGTGGGGGCATTTATCGGCGGTATTGCCCAATTAGGCTTTGGCATCTATATACTGGCACTTATTTTCGCCGCTATTGGCGGTGCAGCGTCCTATGTAATTACAAAAAAGCCTTCAAAAAATCAGGGTATGCAGTACACTCCCGACAATCAACACAACCCGTTGCAGGCAAATATACCACAACCACAAGGGGGTGGAGGTCCTGATTTGCAGGCGGGCGTTTTAAAACAGAATAAGTTTTGTGTGCGCTGCGGTCAGCCATTGGAGGCAGGAACGGCGTTCTGCGGGGGCTGCGGTGCGCCTGTCGGAGCAATGACACAGCCCAACGTAGCCGCGCCGATAGC
>CAYXCV010000015.1:0-39401 GCA_964463365.1 uncultured Kineothrix sp. | reverse complement strand
TTCAGATGGATATTAAAATCCATGGATTAACAAGACCGATTGTAGAAGAAGCAATCCGCAACACAAAAACCGCTAGAGAATTTATATTAAATGATGTTATGACTCCGGCAATTGCAGAACCACGCAAGGAAGTTGGACAATATGCTCCGAAGATTATTTCTATTCAGATTGATCCGGAGAAAATCGGCGATGTGGTTGGACAGCGTGGTAAGACAATCAATGAGATTATTGCACGTACCGAAGTCAAAATTGATATTACAGATGACGGAACAGTATCTGTTTGTGGTATGAATGCAGTAATGATGGATAAGGCATTAGAGATGATTAAACTTATTACAACAGACTTCCAGGAAGGACAAATATTCCAGGGAACGGTTGTAAGTATTAAAGATTTCGGAGCATTCATCGAGTTTGCACCGGGCAAAGAAGGTATGGTTCATATTTCTAAAATCTCAAAGGAAAGAATAAACCATGTAGAAGATGTGCTGACCCTTGGCGATAAAGTTACAGTTGTATGTCTTGGCAAGGACAAAATGGGAAGAATCAGTTTCTCTATGAAAGATGTAGCGCAACAATAAAATATAAGTTCATTGTCATTAAATAGGGTGGGATTCGTTGAATCCCGCCCTATTACTGTATCAAGAAGTATTTTTTGTTGACACAATAATCAAGTTGTTATATAATCAACTTGTTGAATATAAAACAGAATTACAGAAAAACGAGGGAGATTAATATGTCACTGAAACATGGTCTGTTAGGACTTTTAAATTATGGATCTATGACCGGATATGAACTGGATAAGGCATTTAAAGCCTCTCTTTTGTTTGTTTGGCAGGCAAAGACCAGTCAGATTTACCGTGAACTGGATGCTATGGAACGCCATGGCTGGCTGACCAGCGAGCGCGTCATTCAGAGTGAAAAGCCGAATAAACGAGTTTATACCATAACAGACAGCGGAAAGAAGGAGCTTGCAAATTGGTTATCCCTGCCCGAATCAGATATTGCTGATGCAATGCGTGTTAAGAGTTCTTTTCTAATGCGTGTATTCTTCGCAGGGGAAATGAGCATCGCTCAATCCCTTGAAATGCTTCGTGCATACCGTAAAGAGTGTCTTGAAAGTAGCGCGGGATTGCATAGCGCTTATGATGCCATCTCTGAATATGGTGCCATTGTCGGTGATGATAGAAAATCAAAATACTGGGAAATAGCAGTGCATTACGGCGAAGCTTTTTATGATGCCGGACTTAACTGGGTGGACAAAGCCATCGCTATATTAGAAGGGGAGGTGAATGGATGAAGGTTCTTGTTTTAAATGGTTCGCCTAAAGGTGAACATAGCAATACTATGTGCCTTACCCGTGCATTTTTAAACGGAGCAGGATGGGTGGATGCGGAGATTATTAATGTTGCAGCAACTGACGTGAAAGGCTGTTTGGGATGCTTTGCCTGTTGGAATAAGACGCCGGGAAAATGCATTATAAATGACGGAATGGGTGAAATACTCACCAAAATAATTGCTGCTGATGTAATTGTTTGGTCTTTCCCTTTGTATTATTATGGTATTCCTGGCAGTCTGAAAAATCTCATTGACCGGCAACTTCCATTGAATCAACCCTTTATGTCAGGGGGCACTGAGAGCGGAGGACATCCGTCACGTTATGATTTAACGCATCAAAGGCATCTTGTTATTTCAACCTGTGGATTTTGGACATCAGAAGGTAACTACGATTCTGTTATTCCTATGTTTGATCATTTTTGCGGAAAGGATAACTATACGACAATCCTTTGCGGGCAAGGTGAGTTATTTCATATACCGGAATTGAAAAGTCGTACAGATGCCTATTTGGAAATTGTTCGCCGTGCAGGAAGCGAATATGCCTCCGGTGGAATTCAAATCGGGACACATAAGGAAATTGCAGAACCGTTATATCCAAGGGATGTGTTTGAAAAAATGGCAGATGCTTCTTGGGGGATTGTCAAAGATGAAGATTCGGAAATGTCCACGGATGAAAGTCTTAGCTTTACCACACAGATGGCAGCGCTATATAGACCGGATGGTATGGAACGTGTAGTGGAGTTTTATTATACCGACATTGATAAAACTTATCAGCTTTTGCTGACAAAGCAAGGGTCTAAAGTGATAACAGACGATTTCACCCCATATACCACAAGAATTGAAACGCCGTACTCGGTTTGGCGTTCTATCTCTCGCAATGAAATTACGGGACAGGATGCACTGTTCCAGCGGCTTTATAAAGTGTTGGGTGATTTTAGTCTGATGCTAAAATGGGATGAGCTGTTTGGTACATCGGTTCCTTTAGTACAATCCGATGCAGGATCTTCGCGTAAGACCAATATGCTGATTCTTCTCGTTCCATGGATTGTCATTTGGACAGCAATAGCAATAAATTCTACCATTGGTAGTGCAGTAGGTATTATCGTGGCAATGCTTGTTCCGTTATCATGGCTTCTTTTCAGACCTGTTGTTTTTGAACAAATCAGTATTCCAGCTGTGGCTGGGCTGTCGCTAGCGGTTTTATTCGGTGCGGATACAAGGCTTATTGTTTCCGGCAGCTATTTGCTGTTCGGACTGATGTGGATCATCGGCGCATTTACTAAAATACCACTTACTGCTTATTACAGTGCGGCCAACTATGGGGAAGAAAGAGCCTTTGCAAATCCACTTTTCATCAGTACAAATCGTATTTTAACCGCCGTTTGGGGAGGACTGTATCTTGTCACGCCTATATGGACATATTATCTGATGGGTACGGCCTTCGCAGCCTACACAGGTCTCATAAACTCGGTCTTGCCTGCTCTGATGGGCATTTTTACAGCTTGGTTCCAGAAATGGTATCCGGCACAGTATGCAAAAAATACATTTTAATAAGATTAAGAGGCAGTCGGGAAAAGACTGGTTAAATAAAAGAGCCGTATAACTCGTAGGGGTTATGCGGCTCTTGAAAGTTTTTCTGGAAAAAAAGTTTTAAAATGTTTCGTGAAATGTTCTATTTATAACATCTGACTGCTGCTCGGGTGTCAGTTTAATAAAGTTTACAGCATAGCCGCTGACACGTATCGTTAACTGAGGATAATTTTCAGGATGTTTCTGAGCATCAAGAAGTGTATCTCTATTTAATACGTTTATATTGAGATGATGACCTCCTTTTTCGGCATACCCGTCCAAAAGGCTTACTAAGTTATCAATTTGTGCTGAATTAGTCATTTTATTTCCTCCTAATATAATAATAGTAATTGTTATCAATTTATATGTTTATAGTATCATCTTTTACATCTAATGTCTACAGAGTTAAAAAAACTTAATGTATTTTTTAAGATACAAAATATTTGGAATAACTTGGACAACATTTCATATATTGAGATAAGAACTTAAATATAGTTTTATTGGGAGGATATAATTTGGCTAAACGGGATGAGATACTGCGTATATTTCCTGACTATATGAGAGAGAAGTGGACAAATGCAGCAGACCGGGCAGATGAACTGCAAGAAATAAGACTCCGCATCGATAGAGAAATTATATTGATTATAAATAATAAAGAATGCTACCTGACAGAAGAGGGGGAAATAGTTACTCATAAAGATAAAGCCGGCCGTGTTACGGAAAGAGATATGGAGGCAATTTTAAATCATATTTGCGAATACTCTGTTTACGCATTTTCCGATGAAATCAGGCAAGGGTTTTTAACAATTCCCGGTGGTCATCGTGTCGGTCTGGCAGGACAGGTTATCCTTGAAGATAATCAAAGAATTAGAAATATAAAGCACATTTGTTATATGAACATACGAATATCCCATGAAATCATCGGTGTGGCAGATACGATACTTCCATTTATATATGAAAAAGGTATCTTACAGGATTTATTATTAATTTCCCCTCCCGGATGCGGTAAGACAACCTTACTTCGAGATATTGTCAGACAGATTTCCAATGGTAATGATTATGCGGAGGGGATGAATGTGGGAATTGTTGATGAGAGATCGGAAATAGCAGGCAGTTATTTGGGGAAACCGCAAAATGACGTAGGGATGAGAACGGATATTCTGGATGCGTGTCCGAAAGTACTTGGGATGATGATGTTAATCCGGTCTATGGCGCCCAGAGCAATTGCGGTAGATGAGCTGGGATGTGATGAAGATATCAAAGCTATCCATCAGGTGATGCAGTGTGGCAGTCATATCATAGCAACCATACATGGAGACTCCATACAGGATATCATGAAGAAAAGTTTTCTTCGTAGTTTAGAAGAAAATAAGACCTTTGGAAGATATATAGTACTGGGCAAGAAGAATGGAACATGCATTGTAAAGGAAGTTTATGATAGGAGTTTTAAGATATGTTACGAATTATAGGAATCATTCTTTTGATGTGCGGCAGTGTGGGAGTTGGCTTTACCTATAGAAAACGTATGAAGGAAAATCTACATATATTGTATCAGCTGCAGCAGATATTCAAAATGATGCAGAATGAAATTATATATAGTAGGGCTTCATTGCCTGAAGCATGCCGAAGAATCGGGAGTAATACGGTAACGCCATTTAAAGAAACATTTGAAGATATATACTGTGAGATGTCATTAAATAGCGGAAGACCATTTTCAACCATATGGAAGCAGAGTATGTACGGATGCTTAAAAAATCTGCCTATTTCAGAAGAAGATAGAAAAGTTTGTCTTAGTTTTGGAGATTGTGTAGGATTTATAGATGAAAAGATGCAGGCTGATGCCATAGAACAGTACATGCACAATCTAGATTTATCAGTAAAAAAGCTGGAAGAAGATATGGCAAATAAAAGTAAAGTAATTATGAGCTTAAGTATTATGGGTGGTTTATTAGTAGCCATTATACTGATTTAGCTAGTACATAAGGGGGAAATATGGGCGTTAGTCTGATATTTAAAATTGCAGCAGTGGGAATTTTAATTACTATTTTAAGCCAGGTCTTAAAGCAAAGCCAACGTGAGGAGCATGCTTTTTTAATAAGCTTAGCCGGATTGATACTTGTTTTGACATGGATTGTGCCATATATCTACGATTTATTTATTTTGATACAGAATCTATTTGAGTTGTAAGGGAGATGGAACAGTGGATGTAATAAAAATCGGCATGCTGGGAATAGCAGGTGTCATGTTGGCACTGCAATTCAAATCACATAAACAGGAATATGGATTATATATAGGCTTTGCAGTATGCCTTTTGATCTTTTCCTTTGTAATATATGGATTGACTTCTGTGATGGATAGTATGGGAGGATTGCAGAAGTATTTAAGTACGGATAATACGTATTTCAATATTTTACTGAAGGTAATAGGTATCACTTATATATGTGAATTTAGTTCCGGGATTTGTAAAGATGCAGGATATTCATCAATAGCAGGACAAATTGAGATTTTTGGTAAACTATCGGTTCTTTTTGTTGGAATGCCTATCTTACTTGCCATAATTGAAAGCATTCAGGAGATTTCGGGATGAGGAAAACATTATTAGCCGTTTTACTTTTCATTATTATCCTGTTCCTTGTGGACATGCCGGTATATGCAGCGGATACGATCATTGATTTCGGGGACATATGGATGGAATACGATATGGATGAAATCAAACATAACTTGAATGAGATTGTACCGGAATATGATTTTGATCTTCAAGAGGTTTTACAGCAGATCATGAAAGGTAAGATTGGTGAAGCAATTAAACTATTGTGGGAAGGTGTAAAAGGAAAATTATTATCAGAAGTTTCAGGAATGAAAAATATACTGGCCTCGATTTTAATTCTTGGAATTATATCTGCATTGTTTTCTACTTTCTCTGATGTTTTTAAAAGCCATCAGATAGCTGATATCAGTTTTTATTTTTTATATTTATTACTGATGACGATATTGATGAAAACCTTTTTGGTGGCAGCTAACATTACTTCGGAAACGGTAGGTAATATTGTCTTATTTATCAAAATGTTTATTCCTACCTATTTTATGGCTGTTGGAGCTGCAACAGGAACGACCACGGCGGTGGTATATTATCAATTTACATTATTCCTGGCATATGGTATTGAGAAATTATTGTTGTCTCTTGTACTTCCCCTTATTTATGGTTATGTTTTAATGGCTCTGATGAATGGAATATGGGCGGAGGAGAGACTCACTCTGATTCTTGATTTTATAAAGAAGGGAATTAGTGCGGGACTAAAAATAGCTTTGGGAGCTATTACAGGACTCAGCTTATTTCAATCAATGATTACGCCGGTTATTGACTCATTAAAAACATCCGCAGTTAAAAAGGCAATATCAGTCATACCGGGGATCGGCAGCATTGCGGAGGGAGTGACAGAAATGGTAATCGGATCTGCAGTACTTATTAAAAATAGTATCGGAATCCTTATGCTGCTTTTGCTATTAGCGATTTGTCTGGTTCCTTTGTTTAAACTGCTGGTGATTGCCTGCATGATGAAAGGCAGTGCGGCACTGGTTGGAATTATTAGTGATAAAAGAATTACAGGATGCACTGATAGAGTAGGAGACGGAAGTTTTTTATTGTTTCGGACAACTTTTACCGCAGTTGCTTTATTTATCATAACGATTGCTATTGTAGCGTATACAACAGGTAAAGGAATGTGAGGGCATGGGGTATACTTTTTTAGAGTTCATGAAACGCATAGGAATATTTATTATATGTGCGCAAAGTGTGATGCATTTTGTAGCAGGGAAATCTTATGAGAAATATGTAAAGCTATTAATAGGTATTATGGTTTTGGCTCAGTTTGTAGTTCCTATCAGGGCTTTATTGCTGGGAAATGATAATGCAGAAATATGGAATTCGATTGAAGTATTTCAGAAAGAAATGGAAATAGCAGTAGATAGCGCGGATATTAATTATGATGAGGCACAATTATCCGAGTCTTTACAGGAAGAAATCAAAGAAAAACTAGAGGGTACTGCCAATCAATATCATTATACAATAAAAGAAACGATAGTAAGTGAGGATCCCCCAAAGTTATACATTGTATTGGCAAGCTATTCAGAATCTCGTACGGACTCGATGAAAATCAATATAGAAAAAATTGATTTAAATCTGGATAAAGATGAGAGTTTAATGGATCATCAGGAAACGGAAATTATAGATATCAATATAAAAGAGGCAATGATAAATGATTTTAGTGTATGTTTGGGTACTGATAAAACATACATAGAAATAAGTATAGAATAAGAGGGCAGTATAAAGATGGAAAAAGATAATAATATAATTAATAAAGTTAAAAAATATAAAAAACCCGGTAAAGATCAGTTTATTATTTTTATTCTTTTAGGAATACTCCTAATTATTATTGCAATTCCAACAACAGAAGAAAACAACAAAAATATGTATAAGTCCGGATTATTGGACCAGAAAACGGATAAAATGGAAACAGAGAGTATTCAAAGTGAAAATACATATGTATCAGATCAAAATGAAGATGAGATTGATGCATATGAAAAACGTTTGGAGAATAGACTAGAACAGGCAATAACAGTTATGGAAGGGGCCGGTAAAACAAAAGTTATAGTAATGGTTAATTCATCCAGTGAGGATATCGTTGAAAAAGACAGACCCGAGGTAAAAAGCG
Source organism: uncultured Kineothrix sp. (assembly GCA_964463365.1). Taxonomy (GTDB): domain Bacteria; phylum Bacillota; class Clostridia; order Lachnospirales; family Lachnospiraceae; genus Kineothrix. The sequence goes on along the minus strand of CAYXCV010000015.1, from coordinate 31,785 downwards.
ACATAGTAGAAAGTGATGCAGAGGGCGGAAACAGAAGTACCAATGAGATAGATTATCAGGAAGAAACCGTATATAGGAAGGAAAGTGACGGTAGTTCAAGCCCCTATGTAGTAAAAACTCTGCAACCGGCAATTGAAGGAGTCGTAGTAATTGCACAGGGAGGTGGCCGACAAGAAGTAAAGAAAAATATTACCGAAGCAATTGTGGCATTATTTGATATAGAGCCACATAAAATTAAAGTAGTAAAAATGAAATCCGAATAAAAAGGGGAGAATCGTGTGAAAAATATGCTTAAAAAGAACCAAATTATGATTACCGCACTTGCAATTATGATTGCTGTTGCGGGATACCTGAATTTTGCAGGCACCAAAGTTACAGAAGAAGATATTATGACAGTGGATAGTGATACTATATTAAGTGATGAAAGCAATTTAGCGGCAGGCAGCAATATTACATCTGAAACAACAGGTACAGATGTGACAGCTCTACTTGATATTTCCGATGAGGACATAGAACAGGCATCTGTATATGGAGATATAGAAAGTCTGGATACGGATATGGCTGCTACGACTGCAGATTATTTGGATGAAGGAATGGCAGACAATACGGGCGACGCGGTTCAGACGGAGAGTGATATACCCGGTGAAGCGGTATTTACTTCGACAACCGGTACGAATGCTTTATCCGGTGCAAAGCTTTTAAAAGAGCAGACAAGAGCAAAAAATAAAGAGACTTTGCTTGAAATCATCAACAATGCCAACATCACAGAAACCCAGAAACAAGAAGCTGTCAACAATATGATAGCAATTACCGATATTGCAGAAAAAGAAACCGCAGCAGAAATTCTTTTAGAAGCAAAAGGTTTTTCGGATGTAGTTGTTAGTATCAGTAATACCGGAGTGGATGTGGTTGTAAATGCAGCAGAGCTTTCAGAAGCACAAAGGGCGCAGATAGAAGACATCATAATACGTAAAACAAGTGTAGCACCGGAAACAATCATCATCAGTACGATGGCATCAGAATAAATTCGTCTGAAAATATAAGAGTTTATTTGATGAAAAAGATATGCTATAATACTTAACGCTGACCAATGAATGGTGCAAGAGAAGTAAAGAGGTGTACTTATGAAACGTATATTCTTAATAGTACTTGATAGTGTGGGAATCGGAGCAATGGATGATGCAAAAGAATATGGGGATGAGGGGGCTAATACCCTTTGCTCAGTATCCTCCAGCTCCTATTTTTCCATGCCTAATATGCAAAAACTTGGTTTATTCAATATAGACGGAGTTAGCTGCGGTGATAAGGCAGAGCAGACGGAAGCAGTCATTGCCAGGATGAAGGAAGCCTCTAAGGGAAAAGATACAACAATCGGACACTGGGAAATTTCAGGAATTATATCCAAGAAACCGCTCCCAACCTATCCCAATGGATTTCCTGAGGATGTAATAAATAATTTTGTAACATTGACCGGAAGAGAGGTACTGTGCAACAAACCGTATTCCGGAACCGAGGTTATCAATGTTTATGGTGATGAGCATATGAAAACAGGAAAGCTAATTGTATATACATCAGCCGACAGTGTTTTTCAAATTGCTGCTCATGAAGACATTGTTCCTCTTGAAGATTTATACAAATATTGTGAAACTGCAAGAAAGATGCTTGTAGGAAAACATGGTGTGGGAAGAGTAATAGCCAGACCATTTAATGGCGTTTCCGGAAACTACAAGCGTACTCCAAGGAGACATGATTACTCTCTTTTGCCGCCGGAAGCCACTATGCTGGATCAGCTTCAGGCAGATGGCAAGGATGTGATAGGGGTTGGTAAGATATATGATATCTTTGCAGGAAAGGGAATCACTGATTACACATATACCCAGGGCAATGAGGATGGTATAAACAAAACTCTAGAAATGATGGATAGGGATTTTTGTGGTTTATGCTTTATTAATCTGGTTGATTATGATATGTTATATGGTCATAGAAATGATATTGACGGCTATGCGAAGGCACTGAACTATTTTGATAAGCGGCTGCCTGAGATTATGAATAAATTAACGCAGGATGATCTTTTAATGATAACGGCAGATCATGGTTGTGATCCGGGATATGTTATATCAACAGATCATACGAGAGAATATACGCCATTTATTATGTATGGGAAAGACTTAGAGCCAAGAAATATGGGAACACGAGATACTTTTGCAGATATCGGTGCAACCGTTTTGGATTATTTTAATATAGCCCCTCATTTTGAGGGAAAAACGATGCTGTAAAAGAAACAGGAGGATAAAAAGTGAGAAGCTATACAGAGGAAATAAATAGACGCAGGACATTTGCGATTATATCACATCCTGATGCAGGTAAAACAACATTAACAGAGAAATTCCTGCTTTATGGTGGTGCAATAAATCTTGCAGGCAGTGTAAAAGGAAAAGCTACGGCAAAACATGCGGTTTCAGATTGGATGGAAATTGAAAAGGAAAGAGGAATATCTGTTACCTCCAGTGTATTACAATTTGAATATGACGATTTTTGCATTAATATCTTAGATACCCCCGGTCATCAAGACTTTTCAGAGGATACGTACCGTACGCTGATGGCAGCGGATTCCGCAGTGATGGTAATTGATGCTTCTAAAGGAGTTGAGGCACAGACAAGAAAACTTTTTAAAGTATGTGTCATGCGTAAGATACCCATTTTTACTTTTATTAATAAGATGGATCGGGATGCCGGTGATATGTTTGAGCTTTTGGATGAGATTGAACGGGAACTGGGGATAGCAACCTGTCCTATGAACTGGCCGATTGGTTCCGGTAAGGAATTCAAAGGCGTATTTGACAGGGGAGAAGAGTATGTAGTTACTTATGCAGATACCCAGAAAGGAACAAAGTCAGGTGCTTCAACCATTATTCCTATCAGTGAGCCTGACAGACTGACAGCATATATCGGAGAGGATTTAGAAAATAAGCTGATGGATGAAATCGAGCTTTTGGATGGTGCAAGTGCTGAGTTTGATTTAGAAGTGGTACAAGCAGGGGAACTTACGCCTGTATTTTTTGGTTCTGCATTAACAAATTTTGGTGTGGAAACATTTTTACTGCATTTTTTAAAAATGACTACAATTCCCCTTGCGAGAAAAGCAGACATAGGCTTAATCGATCCGGTGGAAAATAATTTTTCGGCTTTTGTATTTAAAATACAAGCTAATATGAACAAGGCTCATCGTGACAGAATTGCTTTTATGAGAATCTGTTCCGGCAAATATGAAGCCAGTATGGAAGTGAAGCATATACAAGGGAATAAAATCATGCGTCTTTCACAGCCCCAGCAGATTATGGCAAGTGAAAGAAAAATCTTAGAAGAAGCTTACGCAGGTGATATTATAGGTGTCTTTGATCCCGGAATCTTTTCCATCGGGGATACTTTGTGCATGCCCAAAGAACAGTTGGAATATGAAGGAATACCAACCTTTGCGCCGGAACATTTTGCCAGAGTCCGCCAGGTGGACACTATGAAAAGAAAACAATTTATCAAAGGTATTGAGCAGATTGCTCAGGAAGGTGCAATTCAGATTTTTCAGGAGTTTAATACCGGAATGGAAGAAATTATAGTAGGAGTGGTAGGTGTGCTTCAATTTGAGGTTCTGAAATACCGCCTGGAGAATGAATATAATGTAGATATTAAATTAGAAAATCTTCCTTATGAGCATATCCGTTGGATAGAAAACAAAGATATTGATATTATTAAGCTGACCGGAACTTCGGATATGAAAAAAGTAAAAGATATGAAAGGGAATCCATTACTTTTATTTATTAATTCCTGGAGTATCGGTATGACACTGGACAGAAATGAAGGGCTGAAATTATCTGAATTTGGACATGATTAAAAATAGAAGGAGCCAATAATGAAAAAGACCAGGGCAGTTTTCTTATTAGTATTATTCCTGTTTACAATTGCAGGATGCAGTTCAAGTGCTGAGGTGTCTCCCATTACGGAAAAAGAAAAAGAAATAGAAATAACAGTAATTGATGAGACCCAAGATGAAAAAGAAATTGAGCTTGAACATACGGATATGGATGACGATGAATTAAGAGCATCCATTGGGCTGACCGAAGAATTCATGCAAAGCCTATTAAGCAGTCAAAGCGGCAACTATAATTTTAAAGAACTCAGTTATGAAGAGCAGATAGTTTATGTGGAAATATTAAAGATTTTGAGCGAAAGAGGAAAGGATATTAAAATTTCCAGTTTAAGTACGGACCAGATTGAAAAAGTATTTCAATGTGTACTGAACGATCATCCGGAAATTTTCTATGTGGACGGCTATACCTTTACAAAGTATACGTTAGGTGATGAACTTAAAAAAATCACTTTTACTGGGACATATCATACGGATGAAGAGGAAGAGGCAGTCAGACAGACACAGATAGATAATTATGTGAATCGGTGTCTGGGAGGTATTCCGGCAGGCATTGATGATTATGAAAAAGTAAAATATATCTATGAATATATTATAAATAACACTGAATATAATGCAGAGGCTTCTGATAATCAAAATATTTGTTCTGTTTTTCTAAACGGACAATCGGTATGTCAGGGCTATGCCAAAGCAATGCAGTATCTGCTGGATGAACTAAATATATTCTCAACATTGGTAATCGGACGAGTTTCTGATGGGGAAGGACATGCCTGGAATCTGGTGGAGATAGATGGAGAATATTATTATGTAGATACAACATGGGGCGATGCTTCCTATCAAATGGAGGAGAAGGAAAGTTATACGGGATATGATCCGAATCATTTGCCCACTATAAATTATGATTATTTGTGCGTTACAACCCAGCAGCTTCAAAAGACTCATACCATAGAGAATGTGGTGGAATTACCGGAATGTACCTCTATGCTGGCAAATTATTACGTGAAAGAAGGAGCTTATTTTACTTCGGTGGAAAGAAATAAGTTGAAAGATCTTTTTGAGAAAGAGTATGCAAAAGGGAGTACTTATGTAACATTAAAATGTGACAATATATCTGTTTATGAAGAAATGGAAAAAGCATTAATCGGTGATCAGGAAATTTTTGAATATTTAAACAGTCCGGATGGTGTCATTGCATATGCAGATAATAAGGAGCAGCTTAGCTTAAGTTTTTGGCTCTAAAGCAAGCATAAGGGTAAGATACAAAAATAAAAGGTCTATGCAAAAGTTCTTATTTTTGGTATATTATACAGATAGGGTAGAATAGAATTTCGCATTGAATGGAGGTCATTTAAATGGAAAAGGAATTAGATAGAAACGCATATGCATTGCAGAATGAGGAAAATATCGGATCTGTAAAAATTGCGGATGATGTAGTAGCTATAATTGCAGGAATTGCAGCAACAGAAGTGAAAGGTGTAACTGCAATGTCAGGCAACGCTACCAATGAATTTATGAGCATGGTTGGTGTTAAAAATTTAAAAAAAGGTGTTAAGGTTGATGTAATAGATAATGTAGTAGAAGTAGATCTTGCTCTTATCATGGAATATGGCTATAACATACCGGCAACCAGCCAAAAAGTACAGGAAAAAGTAAAAAATGCGATTGAAAATATGACAGGTCTTGAAGTTGCCGATGTAAACATTCGTATTTCCGGAATAAATATGGAGAAAGACAAATAGGAAGATATACCAATGGGAAGAAGAGAACTAAGAGAACAGATTTTCAAATTGCTTTTTCGTATAGAGTTCAATAAATTGGAAGATATGCCGGAGCAGGAGAAACTGTTTTTTGAAGAAGAAGAGAATGTGGCAACAGAGAAGGACGAGAAGTATATTGTAAATAAATATGAAGATATTGTATCGAAACTCGATGTTATTGATGAAATGATTAATAAGGAAGCAAAAGGGTGGGAGACAACCCGTATGGGTAAAGTAGATTTAACTCTTATTCGTCTTGCTGTTTTTGAAATCAAATTTGATGATGAGATTCCGACAGGAGTAGCAATTAATGAAGCAGTAGAATTAGCAAAAAAGTTTGGTCAGGATAGTTCTCCGTCATTTGTAAACGGAGTACTTGCCAAGTTAGTTTAAGCGGGTTGATTATGCAGAATGTATATACAGTGGCACAAATTAATTCATATATAAAGAATATGTTTACACAGGATTATATGTTGCAGTCAGTACTGATCAAAGGTGAAGTGAGTAATTGCAAATATCATTCTTCGGGACATATTTACTTTACGTTAAAGGATGAGAAAGGAACGATTTCCTGTGTGATGTTTGCAGGAAACCGTTCCGGTCTTGCTTTTCGGCTGCAAGAAGGACAGCAAGTAATTGCAGGCGGAACGATTGATATTTACGAGAGAGATGGAAAATATCAACTATATGTAAAACAGATTATATTAGATGGATCAGGTCTCTTATATGAGAAGTTTGAACGGCTGAAAAGAGAACTGGAAGAACGGGGAATGTTTGATTCCTCTTACAAGCAGCCAATACCCAAATATATAAAAAAGCTGGGGGTTGTTACAGCAGCTACAGGGGCGGCAGTGCGTGATATTATAAATATTGCGGTTAGAAGGAATCCTTATGTACAAATCATATTATATCCGGCGATTGTTCAGGGAGAACAGTCTGCGGCTTCTATTATAAAAGGGATTCAAACGTTGGAACACTTTGGTGTGGATGTTATGATCATAGGCCGGGGTGGTGGATCTATCGAAGATTTATGGTCTTTTAATGAAGAAGCGGTGGCACAGGCAATTTTTGACTGCAGTATTCCAATTATTTCAGCGGTAGGACATGAAACAGATACAACGATAGCTGATTATGTTGCTGATTTAAGGGCACCAACACCATCGGCAGCGGCTGAGCTGGCAGTCTATGAATATAACCAGTATGAGGGGCTGTTGAGAGACTATAATTACACTTTCCATCGATTGATGAAAAATAAAATACAGTTGACTAAGAATAAAACAGAACATATAAGACTTAAGCTAAAGTATTTAAGTCCGGCAGGTCAAATCAGGGAAAAGAGGACATTTGCACTAAAGTCAGAGGAACGATTGGAGAATGCCATTCAAAAAGTATTGTCAAAGAAGAGACATCTGTTAGAAGTGTATATTGAACGTATGAACGGATTATCACCTTTGAATAAATTGAGCCAGGGATATGCTTATGTATTGGATGAAAATGAAAAAACAGTAACGGATGTAGACAAGATTGAACTTGATAGTTTGTTGCAGATTCATGTAAAGAACGGCTTAGTAAAGGCAAAAGTTTTAGATAAGGAGAAGATGATATGGGAATAGAGGAACAGGAATTGACATTGGAAGAAGCATTCTCACTGTTAGAAGAAACAGTCTCCAAACTGGAAACAGAAGATATAACTTTGGAGGAATCTTTTCAAACATATAAAAATGGAATGGACATACTTAAGTTCTGTAACGATAAAATAGATAGAGTTGAGAAGAAAGTTTTGAAAATAAACGAAAATGGAGAAATAGATGAATTATAATAATGAATTAAAATGTAAAGTGGAAAATATCGAGTTGATTATTAAGAAGTTTTTACCCCAGGAAACAGGATATCATAAGACCGTTGCGGAAGCAATGAATTACAGTATTCTTGCAGGCGGAAAAAGATTACGTCCGATGATTATGCAGGAAACATATAAGCTGTTTGGCGGAAACACGGAAATTATTGAGCCGTTTATGGCAGCCATTGAGATGATACATACTTACTCTCTGGTGCATGATGACTTGCCTTGCATGGATAATGATGAATATCGAAGAGGTAGAAAAACGACACACATCGTTTACGGAGAAGGAACCGCTGTACTTGCAGGAGATGCGCTTTTAAACTGTGCTTATGAAACAGCTATGCTTGCGTTTCAAATGGCAAGTAACGTAGAAGAAATGAAAAGAGTCTCCAAAGCCCTTACCATTCTCACTGATAAAGCAGGAATATCAGGTATGATAGGGGGACAGATTGCGGATATTGAAGCGGAAGATATGGGAGAGAAGGTAACAGAAGAACAGGTTCTGTTTATATATGAGCATAAAACAGCGGCACTTATTCAAAGTGCTATGATGATTGGTGCCATTCTGGCAGGTGCGTCTGAAGAAGATATGTTAAAAATAGACAAATGTGCTTATAATATAGGAGTTGCTTTTCAAATTCAAGACGATATTTTAGATATTACAAGTAGTCTGGAAGTATTGGGTAAACAAGTTGGCAGTGATGATAAAAACAAGAAAATGACATATGTAAGCATAAAGGGGATAGAGGGAGCAAAGCAAGAGGTGGAAAGGCTTTTCAATGAAGCACTTGCCATCCTTGAGACTTTGGAATTGGAAAATGAATTTCTTGAAATGTTAATGAAACAGTTGATTACCAGAGAAAAATAAACCAGAGGGAATAAATATGCTGTTAGATAATATTCAGAAAGTGAATGATATAAAAAATATTGATGAAATGGATTACGCCACACTTGCAGAAGAAATCAGGGAATTTCTTATTGATAAAATAAGTGTGACAGGGGGACATCTGGGATCTAATCTGGGTGCGGTGGAACTTACGATGTCGCTGCACCTTGCATTGAATCTGCCTGAGGATAAAATTGTTTGGGATGTGGGACACCAGTCATATACCCATAAGCTGCTGACCGGAAGAAGAAATGGTTTTGAAAGCCTTCGTAAATATGGAGGAATGAGTGGATTTCCCAAAAGAAAAGAAAGCAATTGCGATTCCTTTGATACCGGGCATAGCTCAACCTCCATTTCGGCAGGTCTTGGTCTTGTGAAGGCAAGAGATATAAATGGTGAAAAGCATTCCGTAGTTTCTGTTATCGGAGATGGTTCCCTGACCGGTGGCATGGCGTATGAAGCACTTAATAACGCTGCAAGACTGGAGACTAATTTTATCATAGTACTGAATGACAATAATATGTCTATCTCGGAGAATGTAGGAGGAGTCTCTAAATATCTGAACAATGTCCGAACGGCGGATGGGTATATAGGTTTACGTGACGGTGTTTACAATACAATAAAGGACATGCCTAAATATGGTGACCAAATGGTTAAATTCATTCGGCGTGCAAAGAATAGTGTGAAGCAGCTTGTCATTCCCGGCATGTTATTTGAAGATATGGGTATCACCTATCTGGGACCTGTAGACGGACATAATATAGCTCAGATGGTACGTGTTTTCAATGAAGCAAAACGAATAAAAAAAGCAGTTATGATACATGTAATGACGCAAAAAGGAAAAGGCTATGTACCGGCTGAAAGGCATCCTGCAAGGTTTCATGGAGCAGAGCCGTTTCATGTAGATACAGGAATTCCTACCAACCCACGGACAAAAGCAAATTATACCGATATATTCTCCACCGTTATGACAAAACTGGGACAAAGAGATGAAAAGGTAGTTGCGATTACCGCCGCAATGCCTGATGGAACCGGACTGAAAAGATTTAGAAATATGTATCCCGACCGCTTCTTTGATGTGGGGATAGCAGAGGAACATGCGGTAACCTTTGCCGCAGGACTAGCCGCTGGTGGATTAAAACCCATTGTAGCCATCTATTCCTCTTTTTTACAAAGAGCTTATGATCAGATTCTACATGATGTTTGTATCCAGAACTTACCTGTAGTTTTTGCCATAGACAGAGCGGGATTGGTAGGCAGTGATGGCGAAACGCATCAGGGACTCTTTGATTTATCCTTCTTATCCTCTATTCCAAATATGCATATTATGGCACCGAAAAACAAATGGGAATTGTCAGATATGATTAAGTTTGCCGTGGAATTCGGTGGGCCGATTGCCGTAAGATATCCTCGTGGAGAAGCTTATGACGGATTAAAAGAATACCGTTCTGCAATTGTCTACGGCAAGGGTGAATATATTTATGAGGAAGAAGATATCTGCCTTCTGGCAGTAGGAAGTATGGTAAAAATAGCTGAACAAGTAAGAAAGCAGCTAAAGGAAAAAGGCTATGCCTGTTCTTTAATTAATGCCAGATTTGTAAAGCCAATTGATGAAGATATGATTGCAGAGGCGGCTTTGGATCATAAATTAATTGTTACAATGGAAGAAAATGTAGCAAGCGGGGGATTCGGAGAAAAAGTCAGAGAATTTCTGGCACGAAAAGAACTGAAAAACTCATTGATAACCATTCACATACCGGATGAGTATGTAGAACATGGAAATGTAGAGTTATTGAAACAAGAGATAGGAATAGATGCGGATTCTGTTGTTAAGCGCATTATTACCAAATATGTTACGATCTCATAATATAGAAGAGTAAGGCGGTATCAACATGAAAGAACGATTGGATGTTCTTTTGCTAAAACAAGGACATGCTCAATCACGGGAAAAAGCAAAAGCAATTATTATGTCCGGTAATGTTTTTGTGAATGGGCAGAGAGAGGACAAGGCGGGCTCCTTATTTGATGAAACAAAGTCCCAAATAGAGGTAAGAGGCAATACACTTAAATATGTCAGCAGAGGCGGACTTAAGTTGGAAAAAGCGATTAAGGAATATGAGATTGTTCTGGAAGGAATGACTTGTATGGATATCGGAGCCTCAACAGGAGGCTTTACGGACTGTATGCTGCAAAATGGTGCGACAAAGGTATACGCAGTGGATGTAGGTCATGGTCAGTTGGATTGGAAGCTTAGAAATGATCCCAGAGTAACCTGCATGGAAAAAACCAACTTTCGCTATGTGGTTCCGGGGGATATCGAAGATGTACTTGATTTTGCATCTGTCGATGTATCTTTTATATCTTTGACAAAAATATTGGTACCGGCTAAGAATCTCTTGAAAAACCGGGGGCGAATGATATGCCTTATAAAACCTCAGTTTGAAGCGGGTAAAGATAAAGTAGGAAAAAAGGGAGTAGTGAGAGAACCGGAAATCCATAAAGAGGTTATTGAACATATTATAAATTATACAATTTCTATTGGTTTTCTTATTTTAGGATTGGAATATTCTCCAATCAAAGGTCCGGAAGGTAATATTGAGTATTTGTTGTATATAGAGAAAAATGAAGAAACAGTTACGAACATGGAAAACATTGAGAATCTGATTGCGGAAACGGTTAAAGGTGCGCATCAGGCCTTATAGAAGGTAAAGAAAGCATGGAACATTTTTATATTATAGCTAATAGTCATAAGGATAAGAATCTGGAAGTGGCTAACTTTATAAAAGGATATTTGGAAAAACATCATAAAAGATGTACGATTAATGAGACATCGATACCGGATGACGTAGATTGCATCTTAGTGCTTGGAGGAGACGGAACTCTTTTACAGGCAGCAAGGGATATGATAAATAAGGATATACCTCTTTTGGGAATTAATCTCGGTACATTAGGCTATTTGGCAGAAGTTGAAGAAGCAGGTATAGAGCCGGCTTTGGAACAGCTTATGCTAGGTGAATACGAAGTAGAACAGCGTATGATGTTAAACGGTAAAATAATCAGGGGAGAGTATCACGAAAATCTCCACCGGGAAAATGAGATTATTTGTTATAACCAAGAAGAGGCATGTGCATTAAATGATGTGGTTATAGCAAGAGGCGGTTCCTTGCAGATTATAAAATTTCATGTATATGTGAATGGACAGTTTCTTAATCGCTATAATGCGGACGGCGTTATTGTAGCAACGCCGACAGGTTCGACAGGCTATAATTTATCAGCAGGGGGGCCTATCGTAGAGCCCAAGGCAGAGCTTATGCTGGTGACACCTATATGTCCCCATACTTTAAACACACGAAGTATTATATTAGCACCCGGTGATAAGGTTATGATAGAAATTATAGCAGGTAAAGAGGATATGATTCAACATGTGGAAGTGAGTTTTGACGGCAGCCATAAACGAAATCTTTACACCGGAGACAGAGTGGAAATAGTGAAAGCGGTAAAAACAATCGGCATTGTGAAATTAAGCAAGGTCAGCTTTTTAGAGGTCTTACATAAGAAGATGAGTGATTAAAAGAAAGGAGCGTAACTATTTAAGTGAAAAAGAACAGACACAATAAGATTATTGAAATTATTGAACATTATGATATAGAAACACAGGATGAATTGGCAGATAAATTAAAAGAAAGCGGCTGTGAGGTGACACAGGCTACGGTATCAAGAGATATCAGAGAGCTGAAACTGTCCAAGATTCCCACAGGAAGCGGTAAACAAAAATATGTCATATTCAGACAGGATGACAGTCATTTGGGTGATAAGTATACCAGGGTTCTGAAAGATGGTTTCATTTCTATGGATATGGCTCAGAATATTTTAGTTATTAAAACTGTTGCAGGTATGGCTATGGCAGTTGCCGCAGCTATTGATGCAATGAAGTTTAAGGAAATTGTCGGATCTATTGCAGGAGATGATACCATAATGATGGCAATAAGAACATTAGAGGATACATTCATTGTTATGGATAAAATTCAAAAAATGATAAGTAATTAATGAAACTATAATTGTGTGTTTATGATTTTTGCCCGGAACACATAAGGAGTATAATATGTTATTAAGTTTACATGTAAAAAATCTTGCTTTAATTGAAGAAGAGGAAGTATTTTTCGAAGAAGGATTAAATATCCTTACTGGTGAAACAGGAGCAGGTAAATCCATCATTATTGGTTCTGTGAATCTGGCTCTTGGTGCAAAAGCCGATAAAGAATTAATTCGTACAGGTGCAGAATACGCATTAATAGAATTGGTTTTTAGTCTGGACATAAAACAGAAAGAAAGTCTGGAGAAAATGGATATTTTTCCCGATGAAGATGGAACATTGATCATTCAAAGAAAAATAATGCCTGCCAGAAGTGTATGTAAGGTATGCGGTGAGACCGTTGGAACCAGGCAGTTAAAGGAAATAGCAGAATTTCTCATTGATATACATGGACAGCATGAGCATCAATCCCTTCTGCATAAGAAAAAACACAAAGAGATTCTGGATGATTTTGCCGGTGATAAGCTTTCGGCAATGAAAAATGAGATTAAAAAGGAATATCAAAAATATTTACAGATAAAAAAGGAACTGCGGGAAACTGAATATGATGAAGGGGCAAGAGATAAGGAAATAGCATTTCTGCGATTTGAAACAGAAGAAATCGAAAATGCAGCGCTTTCGGCGGGTGAAGATGAAGAACTGGAAAAACAGTTTCATAAAATGGTAAATAGCCGTAAGATTAAGGAAGCTGTTTCAATAGCTTACAGACTATCGGGTTATGATACGGGCGAAAGTGCGGGAGAGAACGTTGGTAGAGCACTCAGAGAATTAAAGAGCGTATCATGTTATGATGAGACTTTGCTTGATATAGAAGGTCAGCTTGAAGAAATTGACAGTCTTTTAAATGATTTTAATCGTTCTGTTTCAGAATATTTAAGCGATTTGGAATTTGACGAAGAAGAATATACACAAATTGAGAATCGTTTAAATCTCATAAACTACTTGAAAACAAAATATGGAAAAAATATTGAAGAGATAATTGCATATAAAATCAAAAATCAAGAGAAGCTAAATGTATTGAATAATTATGAAGAATACTATTTGTCATTGCAGCAAAAATTTGAAGATACAAAGAAAGAACTTTTAATATTATGTCAAAAGGCATCTGATATTCGTTTGAAATCAGCTAAGAATCTATCAAAAAATTTAAAACATGCTTTGCTTGATTTGAATTTTGAAAATGTAGAATTTGAAATTCAGGTCAGACCGCAACCGGAAGATTTATCTGCTGACGGATATGATGATGTGGAATTTATGATATCTACTAATAAGGGGGAAGAGTTAAAGCCTTTGAATCAAGTAGCCAGTGGTGGTGAAATGTCAAGAATCATGCTGGCTTTAAAAACGGTTTTAGCTGATAAAGATGATATTCAAACATTGATTTTTGACGAAATTGATACCGGTATCAGTGGTAAAACAGCTTGGAAGGTGTCTGAAAAGTTAGGTATACTTGGTAAAAATCATCAAATTATCTGTATTACTCATCTACCGCAAATTGCGGCAATGGCAGATGTGCACTTCCTGATAGACAAAAATACAAAAAAAGACAGAACAGTCACTACTATCAGTAAAATCAAGGAATTTGAGAGTATGGAAGAATTGGCCAGAATGCTGGGAAGTTCGGAAATTACAGAAGCTGCGCTCCACAATGCAAAAGAAATGAAAGAATTGGCAAGAAATACAAAACAATACTAAAGTAAAAAGAGCAAAATTTTCACATACTAGTAGGGATGTTTGTTGATGGATTTAAATAAAAATTCGTCAACATGCATCCCTTGTTTGTTTATGCCTTAAAAATTATTGTTGGCTGCAAACGGCGAAAGGATGTGAGAACTTGAAAATTAAAAAAGAAAAGCCAAAGAGTAGAATAGATAAATATAGAACATTCTTATTTTTAGCACTTACATGTAGTATAACAACGCTGGTATTTACTTGTTACTTTACCTTATGGAAGAAAATACCGTCCAATATTAAAATAAGAGCAGGAGTAAATCAGATATTGGATCTGCAAATGCCTGCCTCCGGAGAATTATATAAAGATGCAGTAGAGGTAAGTGGGTTGACAGAATCAAATATTCCTAAAAACAGCATCCATATTGACTTGGCAAAACCAATAACGATTAAAGCAAATGAAATCAATAAATATGTTCTGGATTTGAAATTATTTGGAATCATACCCCTTAAAACCGTAGATGTTCAAGTGATTCAGGATAAAACTCTAATACCCGCAGGAATTCCCATAGGAATCTACGTAAAAACTCAAGGAGTACTTGTTATTGGTATCGGTGAATTTACCGGTGAAGATGGACAAATACTTTCTCCATCTCAATATGTTTTACATTCCGGTGATTATATCACACATGTAAATGAAGATCCTATAACAGGAAAAACAGATTTTGTTGAATCGGTCAAACATTGTGAAGGTCAGGAACTTGTTCTTGCAGTAAAACGTGGGGAAGAAAATTTAACACTTAAAGTAAAACCGGAAACGAATCAGGCAGGTGACTATAAAATAGGGATATGGATTCGTGATAATGCACAAGGAGTCGGTACCATGACATATTTAAATGATGACTCCGAGTTCGGAGCTTTGGGTCATGGAATTAATGATGTGGATACAAGTACTTTAATGGAACTGGAGAAAGGCACTTTATATCATACTGAAATAGTCGGGATTACAAGGGGAAGCAATGGTTCACCGGGAGAATTAACCGGATATATCGAATATGATGATGATAATATCATAGGAGAAATTAAAGAAAATACTTCGGAAGGTATCTTTGGTATATGCAATGAACAGATAAAAGAGGCAGTATCTTTAAAACCACTTCCCATAGGATTAAAACAAGACATTAAAAAAGGTCCGGCTCAGATTTTATGCAGCATAGAGGGAGTACCTAAATATTATGATGTCAATATCATTGAGGTGCATTTAAATAATGATAATATCAATAGGGGAATTGTTCTAAGGGTGACCGATCAGGAGCTGCTTTCAATGACAGGCGGAATTGTTCAGGGAATGAGTGGCTCTCCAATCATACAGAATAATAAAATAGTTGGTGCGGTAACCCATGTACTTGTACAGGATGCAACAAGTGGATATGGGATTTTTATTGAAAATATGATTTTACATTGAGCTGGAAAAGAAGAGAAAACATGTTATGCGATGCCTTACGGTTGAATACTCAAATGTTGTTCCTTTATAATAGACTCTAGCGGTATTTGGAAATTAATAGCATAAGTGATTGATTTTCAGATATTAGTAAAGAAAAAAGTCGGAGGTTTGATATGGAGCAACTGAATCTAACAGCAACAAAGGATAATGAAAGGGTATATAAAATACTTGGCGACCTGATGAATATGGATAAAGAATTTCAGATTATGATTACAGTACCATCCAGTCATAAAGAAAGTTCTTTAACAGGACAGGATACAGTTGTAAAAAGTATAAATAAAGAGAAGGACTTAGAGAAAGATGTGACGGAAATGATACATGAGATAGGTGTTCCGGCTCATATAAAAGGTTATCAGTATTTAAGGGAAGCAATTATGATGTCAGTGGAAGATACGGATATGTTGAATTCTATTACAAAAGTTCTTTATCCATCTATTGCAAAAAAATATCAAACGACACCCAGCCGGGTAGAAAGAGCGATTAGGCATGCAATTGAAGTTGCCTGGAGCAGAGGAAGAATGGAAACTTTGGATGCACTTTTTGGCTATACAATAAATACAGGAAAAGGGAAACCTACCAATTCTGAGTTTATTGCACTTATTGCAGATAAAATTCGATTACAATATAAAAATTAGTAAATTGGATAAAAATTCTTTTAATCCTTTTAAAGAACTCCAATATGAGGTATAATAATTTTAAATATATTGGAGGTTCCACAATGAAAAAAATATTATTTGTTGCATCGGAAGGTGTACCGTTTATTAAAACCGGAGGTTTGGCAGATGTAGTAGGCTCTTTGCCCAAATGTATTGATAAAGAATATTTTGACGTCAGAGTCATGATTCCCAAATACAATTGTATGACTCAAGAAATGAAAGATAAACTGTCCTATAAGACACATTTTCACATGGATTACAACTGGAAAAATGAATATGTAGGAATCTTGGAAGCCGAGCAGGACGGTGTAAAATATTATTTTATAGATAATGAGACTATGTTTTCCGGCTTTAAGCCTTACAGTGATAATGTATTAGAAGAAATAACAAAGTTTTCTTTTTTCTCCAAAGCAGCATTATCTGCGCTGCCACTTATAGATTTCAAACCGGATGTTATTCATTGCCATGACTGGCAGACAGGCCTTGTTCCGGTATATTTGAAAGAACGTTTTCAAGGGAATGAGTTTTTCCATGGAATTAAAACCATTATGACCATTCACAACTTGAAATTTCAGGGGAAATGGGATGTAAAGGCGGTAAGAGCTATTACCGGTTTGCCGGATTATTTCTTTACGCCTGATAAGTTAGAGGCATATAAGGATGCAAATTTATTAAAGGGCGGACTTGTTTATGCAGATGTCATAACTACGGTGAGCGATACGTATGCCGAAGAAATAAAGACTACATTTTACGGAGAGGGACTGGAAGGACTCCTTAAAGCAAGAGAGGGGGATCTTAGAGGCATTGTAAACGGAATTGACTATCAGGAATTCAATCCGGAGACAGATCAGTATATTGAACATAATTATAATGCAGTTAATTTCAGAAAAGAAAAAATTAAAAATAAACGTGCTTTGCAGGCTGAATTAGGATTAGAGCAAGATGATAAAAAGATGCTCATTGGAATTGTTTCCAGACTAACAGATCAAAAAGGATTTGATTTGATTGAATATATGATGGATGAGCTCTGTCAGGATTCGATTCAGATAGTAGTATTAGGAACCGGCGATGAGAAATATGAGAATATGTTTCGTCATTTTGATTGGAAATATAATAATAAAGTATCTGCTAATATATTTTATTCTGAGGCACTGTCTCATAAAATATATGCAGCAAGTGATGCATTTCTTATGCCATCGTTGTTTGAGCCTTGCGGTCTTAGCCAGCTAATGTCACTGCGTTATGGTACGGTACCGATTGTAAGGGAGACGGGCGGTTTAAAGGATACAGTAGAATCCTATAACGAGTATGAAAGTACAGGAACGGGATTTTCTTTTACCAACTACAATGCTCATGAGATGTTGACTGCCATTCGTTATGCACAGCGCATTTACTATGATAAAAAGCGTGAATGGAATAAGATAATTGATAGGGGAATGGCAGCTGATTTCTCATGGCAGGTGTCGGCAAATAAATATCAGGAAATGTATGACTGGCTGATAGGTTAAAGGACGGTATCATTATGTCTGATCAGAAAAAAAGCGGATTCATAATGCAGGCAGGTATACTTGCAGCTGCTTCAATTATTTGCAGAATTATAGGCTTGCTGTATAAGAGTCCGCTGACAGCTATTATTGGAGATGAAGGTAATGGCTATTACGCGACAGCATATACTATTTATACAATTATCTTATTGGTTTCCTCCTATAGTATACCATCAGCAATAGCAAAAGTACTAGCCCAGAGACTTGCGCTGAAAGAATATCGTAACGCACAGCGTTTTTTTAAGTGTGCAATGATTTATGTTATGGTAATCGGAGGTGCTGCAAGTCTAATTTTATTTGTATGTGCACCTTATCTTGTATTGGAAAATTCTGTTTCGGTACTTAGGATTTTTGCACCTACTATATTTTTCTATGGTATTTTAGGGGTTCTAAGGGGATATTTTCAGGCTCATAGAACGATGATGCAGACATCGGTGTCTCAGATATTAGAACAGATACTCAACGCTTCTGTTAGTATAGGTATGGCTTATTCCCTGATGCAAATTGCACAAAATGCCGGTAAAGATACGAGTACGCAGGCTATGTATGGAGCTATTGGCAGTGCACTGGGGACAGGAACCGGTGTGGTGATAGCTCTTATCTTTATGCTAGCAATTTACATGATGAATATAAAAACAATAAACAAACGAATGGAGCATGATAGGACAGCAACAGAGGAATCCTATCGGGATATATTTAAAATAATTATATCCGTAGTGACTCCGTTTATTTTAAGCACCTGTATATACAATTTAACGACTTCCATAAATCAAACGGTATACTTAAAGCTTATGGTGTTATTCAAAGGCTTGAGTGAAGTAGAAGCATCGACAAATTATGGGGTTTTTGCACAAAAAGCAGTGACGATATCAAACATACCAATTGCCCTGGCTTCTGCAATGTCTTCTGCAATTGTTCCAACTATAGCAACCACTTTTGCTCAGGGAGCATGGAAGCAGACAAAGAAGAAGGTTGCGGCATCCATAAAGGTTACAATGCTAATATCTATACCTTCTGCAGTGGGAATCGGTGTTCTTGCGAAACCGGTAGTACTGGCTTTATTTCCGCAAATGGAATCATTGGAATTAGCGTCCAGGTTATTGATGGGACTTGCAGCAACTGTGATTTTTTATGGGTTGTCAACCTTAACAAATGCTGTATTACAAGGGATTGGTAAGGTGAATATACCTGTTATAAACGCAGCAATAGCACTGGTCATTCAAACAATGGTCTTGGTACCTATCATATGGTACACTGATTTAGGTGTATATGGAGTAATGATAGCGACCGTTGTTTATTCATTGCTAATGTGTATATTAAACGGAATATCGCTTAGAAAATATTTAGACTATAAACAAGAAATGGATAAAACATTTGCCCGCCCTCTATTTTCTGCGATTATAATGGGAGCTGTGGCTCTTGGTGTTTATGAAGGTTTATCGTACCTTCTTAAAAATATTATGACATCTTTATATATTATGAATTTAATAGCACTGGCGATAGCTGTTTTGATTGCAATTATTATTTACTTTATTCTAATCATCAAATTAAAAGCAGTGAGAGAATCAGATTTAAAAGGTATGCCTAAGGGAAAAACTATAGTAAAAGCAGCTAAAAAATTAAAGCTTTTATAATTTTAGCTATGATTGACAAAAATTATAATTTCATATAGAATGTTGCTAATCCTATGAGGGAGTAGTTTGCAGATTTGTTTTGATTAATCTGTGATAATATCAACACACTGATGAAAATCTGGTATTATCTTAAAAAATGAGACTCATAGACAATGATAGAAATATTATTGTCTATGATTTTTTTTATTTAAATATTAAAAACTAAGGAGAAAGAAATGGACATTATTACTCTATTTACATTAGCACTTGGATTATCTATGGATGCTTTTGCGGTATCTGTTTGCAAAGGGCTTGCGATACAGAAACTTACAGCAAAGAAGGCTGTTATCGTGGGTGTTTGGTTTGGAGGGTTTCAGGCTCTTATGCCGGCTATCGGATATGTGCTGGGCATACAGTTTAGGGATAGCATTACATCCATTGACCACTGGATAGCATTTATCTTATTAGGGATAATCGGTATAAATATGATACGTGAGGCCATACGTGATTCCAAAGGCAAATGTGAGGAGGAAGCCAATGATTCTTTAGCAGTAAGAGAGATGTTCGTGCTTGCTATTGCAACAAGTATTGATGCATTGGCAGTTGGAATAACATTTGCATTTTTAAATGTTAATATATTTGCGGCAGTATCTTTTATTGGAGTGATCACTTTTATCTTATCTATGACGGGTGTTAAAATAGGAAATGTATTTGGCACCAAATATAAAGCAAAGGCTGAATTTGCCGGGGGACTTATTTTGGTTTTACTTGGAAGTAAAATTTTACTTGAGCATATGGGATTTATCTAAAAATTGTATAAGAAAAAACCAACTGGACATAATAGGTATGAAAATATTTTATTCAGGAGGTTAATAACATGGCTCAATTATCAGAATTAGATTTACAAAACTTACGTCATTTAATTGGCGGCTACGACACCACACATTGCAAGCTTACAGAATATGCTGAAGGAGCAACCGATTCCAATGTTAAGCAGTTTTTCCAAAAAGGTGCCAAATCAGCGATGGACAACAAACAACAGTTAATGAAATTTTTGCAGTAGGAGGGTGATGAATATGTTACAGGAAAAAACAATGGTAGCAGATACTTTAGCAGGAATTAATGGCGAACTTGTTCGTTTCGGAGAAGTTATCGCACAGACAGAAAACAAAGAACTGAAACAAGCATTAAAGCAAATCAGAAATACTTGTGAACAATCACAGGAAGAATTGTATCAGATTGCAAGAGAAAAATCTTACTATGTGCCGGCTGCTAAGGCAACACAGGAAGAAATCGCACATGTAAAATCATTATTTACAGGTGGTACTTTATAAAACGATAGTTCTTATATTCAAAGATACAGCTGGAAATATGAAACGATTTCCAGCTGTTATTATTATTCCGGCATAAATATATTAATATCTGTTTTATAATTTTTATGGGATACCATATGCTGATAAATAGCATCAAAGTCAGTGAACAGTGTTTCAAGCGGCGGCGTTGACAGGATAGGAAAGTAGAGTATTCTATAGTGTACGCCAAATACTTCCGCAAGGATTCCTGTAAAAACACATCCGTTTGTGTTGTAAAATTCAATTCTTTTATTTCTGATTGACAATTCTTTTTCATGGGAAGCATAATCAGGATCTTCGCTTTCAATCAAAATCCCATCATATTCAATAACATTTTTTTTCATGTGCTGTAAAAATAATGAACCGATGCCATGACTGCGGTATTCTTCTAATACGGCAAAGTAGTCAAGCAAGATATTTCTGTGGTCTGGAAGGATTGTGAAAAAGGCATAACATAAAAGGGAATCGTTATTTTCTTTATCAAAAAGTCCGTAACCGGTATAGATTCCATCTTTTATCATTCGTTCCATGGAGGAAAGCGGTTTACGTTCATCCGCAGGAAAGTGTCTTATGGAATGAGTGCTGTAGATATCAATGATTTCTCTATCTGTTAATTTCTTTATTATTATATTTTCTTTATTCAATATATATTGAGACATTTTATTTAGTAACTCCTTCTTATTCAACGATTAGCTGTAAAGTACTTATGTCGGAATCTATCATCATAGAATAATTTGTATAATATACAACAAAACCAGGTTTACTTCCGGTTGGTTTCTTGACATTTTTCCGCTCAGTATAATCAATTTCTACTTTATCCTGACCCTTTGCTTTTGAATAATATGCAGCCAATTTAGCAGCCTCTTCAAAGGTGCGGTCAGGAAGTTCTTCTCCATTTGATTTTACAATCACATGGGAGCCGGGTATATCCTTTGCATGAAACCACCAGTCATTACCGGATGCAAATTTAAAGGTTAATTCATCGTTTTGATAATTGTTTTTCCCCACATACATATGATATCCGTCACAGCTGATGTAATGAAAAGGCTTACTTGTAATTTTCACTTTTTTTGTTCCGCCTTTTCTGCGAATATATCCGCTTTCAATCAACTCTTCCTTAATTTGAATCAAATCCTCTTCCTTCAGAGCGATATCAAGAGCAGTGCTTATAGACTCTAAATGTTCAATTTCCGCTTTTACTTTTTTCGTAAGTTCAGAGAGAGCTTCATGGGTTCTTTTTAATTTATTATATTTTTCAAAATATTTCTTAGCATTTTCAGAAGGGGTTAGCTCTTGGTCAAGGGGAATTGATATTTCTTCATTGGTGTAGTAGTTTAATGCGGTCATAGATGTGGCACCTGGTTCAACATCATAGCCATAAGTATTTAAAAGCTCACCGTATACTTTATACTTGTCTTTCTTTTCCGTATCTTTCATCTGCTTTAATTGCAGATCATATTTTTTGATATTACGTTCCAATGCAGTCTGCACAATCTTACGTAAGTCCACAGATTTCTGGCGAATTCTCGTCACCATATTCTTTTCCGCATAGTATTGCTCTAAGACTTCACTGATTGAGGGATAAGTAGTTATTTCCGCATCCTTATATATCGTAAGGGGAATGGCGGCAAACTCTACGGGAATTTTATTTTTATAAACAATGTGTGGTACAAAATTACCATTTTTAATGTCCAGTATAATATTCTGAAACTTATCATAGAGAAGTTTCATGCTTTCAGGTGAAAGTGATGCAGTGGAATAATCGCCGTCTATCTGGGCGCGGTGGCAAAGCTCATGGGCGATAACGGGGGAAAAACCGGTGTATGTGTTGTAAATTGCTTTAAATACAGCCATACTTTTCTGACGAATCTGCATTTCAAATTCATCCCGGTCAGTAGTAAGTGGATTGTGCTTGCCCTGGTTTTCAGGGATAAAATATGTCCTGCCGGGGAGAACTTCACGAACGCTGCTAACCATACCGGAGATATGTTTAATGCTGTCAATAATGATGTTTTCATCATTGACAAAGATAATATTGCTATGCTTTCCCATGATTTCAACCATCAATTTCTTGGTACATAAGTCACCCAGCTCATTTAAATGCTCTATTTCTATTTGAATGATACGTTCCAGACCGGGCTGACTTATTTGTGTAATTCTGCCATTTTGAATGTGCTTTCTAAGCAACATACAAAAGCCCGGAGCAGTCATAGGGCTTTGTTTATTATGATTCGTCAGATAGATTAAGGGCAGGGACGCTCCGGCTGAGATAAAAAGCCTTTTTTGTCCGCCTGCTGTTTTTATAGTAAGAAGTAATTCATCGCTTTCTGGCTGTGCAATTTTATAAATACGGCCACCTATCAGACTATGATTTAACTCTTTTACAATATTAGCAATGGTAATACCGTCAAATGCCATGATGTTTCCTCTCTTTACAAATAATAAAATATG
The DNA here is from genome assembly GCA_964463365.1 of uncultured Kineothrix sp. Classification (GTDB taxonomy): domain Bacteria; phylum Bacillota; class Clostridia; order Lachnospirales; family Lachnospiraceae; genus Kineothrix. Next base: position 8,493 of record CAYXCV010000015.1, on the reverse strand, counting down.
TCACTAAACGATTCTACATTATATTGTATCTCTTTTCAATGCATTTTAAAAGTGATCACTTTTGAAAGTGTTCACTTCAATGCATTTTTGAAAGTGTTTGCCTTGACGGAGTCGATGTGGTATTTTATAATGATATGAGGTATACACAAGATGTATGGTGGAGAGGGCAGAATACGATGATAAAAAGTATGACAGGCTTTGGCAGATTTGAAGTGTCTGAGGCAGAACGTAAGATTACAGTAGAGATGAAATCAGTGAATCACAGATATTTGGATGTAAATATTAAAATGCCTAAGAAGCTTAATTTTTTTGAATCTGCAATCCGCGCAGAACTTAAAAATTATATTCAAAGGGGTAAAGTTGATCTTTTTATTACCTATGAAGATTTTACTGAGAAAAACATCTGCATAAAGTATAATAAAGAATTAGCCAATGAGTATATGATGTATTTAAAACAGATGTCAGAAGACTTTAAGCTTGATTATGACATACGGGTTTCCGCACTTTCCAGATATCCTGAAGTGTTAGCAATGGAAGAGCAGACCATAGATGAAGAAGAAATTTGGAAGGTACTTAGCAGAGTCATAAAGGGTGCTTCGGAAAATTTCGTAGAAACCCGGATTAGAGAAGGGGAAAATCTTAAGAATGATTTAATTGCCAAATTAGATGGAATGCTTAAGCATGTAGAGTTTATTACAGAACGATCCCCTCAGTTAATTGCAGATTATAAAACGAAGCTTACGGAAAAAGTTCAGGAGCTGCTGGATGATGCACATATTGACGAGAACAGGTTGCTGATGGAGGTGACTATTTTTGCGGACAAAGTCAGTGTAGATGAAGAATTGGTTCGTTTGAAAAGTCATATAGAAACTACCAAAAGTACCCTCATTGAAGGGGGAAGTATCGGAAGAAAATTAGATTTTATTGCACAAGAGATGAACCGCGAGGCGAATACTATTTTATCGAAAGCGAATGATTTAGAAATATCGAATCGTGCGATTGAATTAAAGACAGATATAGAAAAAGTCCGGGAACAGATACAAAATATAGAATAGGTTAATAATATTATGAATAAACTAATTCATATCGGTTTTGGAAATATAGTAAATACCGGTAAAATAATTGCAATTGTCAGCCCTGATTCAGCACCAATCAAACGAATGGTTCAGAATGCAAAGGAATCAGGAATGGCTATCGATGCAACTCAGGGGAGAAAAACAAAAGCAGTGCTTGTAATGGAGAATAATCAATTGGTGTTGTCGGCTTTATTGCCGGAAACAATTGCTAATCGGGCACAGGTAGAAAGTGGAGAAACAGATGAAGCATAAGGGAATTTTGGTTGTAGTTTCAGGATTTTCCGGAGCAGGAAAAGGGACTCTAATGAAGCGATTGTTAGAAACGTATGATAATTATGCATTATCTATATCTATGACAACGCGCGATGCAAGAGTGGGAGAAGTACATGGCAATGAATATTTTTTTGTAACAAAGAAAGAATTTGAAGAGAAAATTGGGCAGGACGGGCTCGTTGAGTATGCTTCTTATTGCGGAAATTATTACGGAACCCCGAAAGAATATGTGGAAGAACAGATTGGTAAGGGGAAAGATGTAATTTTAGAAATTGAAATACAGGGCGCACTTAAGATAAAACAAAAGTTTCCTACAGCACTTTTGGTGTTTGTTATGCCGCCGACAGCTAATGAATTAAGGAACCGGTTGGTAGGCAGAGGTACAGAATCTAAGGAAGTAATAGAAAAGCGTCTTTTCCGTGCTTTAGAAGAGGCGGAAGGAATTGAACAATATGATTATATAGTAATCAATGATGATTTGGAAGAATGCACGAAAGAATTGCATTCACTTATTATGGCATCACATAATACCCCATCCAGGAATGAGGAGTTTATTGAAAATATGCGACATGAGCTGAAAGCTCTTGTGAAAGGAGAAATTTGATGTTACATCCATCTTATTCAGATTTAATGAAAGTAGTGAACAGTGAGGTAGAACCAGGAGAGGCGCCGGTAGTAAACAGTAGATATTCGATTGTTATGGCTACCTCTAAAAGAGCAAGACAGTTAATTTCAGGCGAGGAGCCATTTATTGACGCAGAAGGCAAGAAACCGCTGTCTGTTGCTGTGGAAGAGTTAAATCAGGGAAAAATTAAAATTTTAACCGAAGATGATTTTGAACTTTAAAGATGAACTGACTGTAAAATTTGTGCCCGTATGGTTTACGGGCATATTATTTTGAGGAGCTAGAATGAAAATATTATTTATATCACTTGGATGTGATAAGAATTTGGTAGATTCTGAGGTTATGCTTGGAATGCTTTCAGAGAAGGGGTATTCGTTTACGGATAATGAATTCGATGCAGATATTGTAGTCATTAATACCTGTTGTTTTATAAATGATGCAAAAGAAGAAAGCATCAATACGATTCTTGAAATATCAGAACTTAAAAAAAACGGACAAATTAAAGCATTGATAGTGGCCGGATGTTTGGCACAGCGATATCAGAAGGAAATACAAGAGGAAATACAAGAAGTGGATGCAATTATAGGTACGGCTTCCATTGATAAAATTGTGGAAGTTGTGGAAGAAGTTTTAGGGGGGAATGCTCAAAACTATTTTGATTCCTTAAATACAGAACCTTTAGGGGATAAAAAGCGCATTATGACAACCGGGGGACACTATGCCTATTTAAAGATTGCAGAAGGCTGTGAGAAGCATTGTACTTATTGTATCATTCCAAAAGTAAGAGGCAGCTATCGAAGTGTGCCAATGGAGAAGCTTATTGCAGAGGCGCAGAAATTAGCAGACGCAGGGGTCAAAGAGCTGATATTGATAGCACAGGAAACCACATTATATGGTAAAGATATATATGGTGAAAAAAGCCTGCCAAAGTTACTGCATCAGTTATGTCAAATTGCAGGGATTTATTGGATTCGGATACTGTATTGCTATCCGGAAGAAATTACAGATGAATTAATAGAAGTGATTCGTACAGAAAAGAAGATATGCCATTATTTAGATATTCCGATTCAACATGGTTCGGATCATATCTTAAAGCGTATGGGAAGAAGAACCAATCAATCGGAGATTAGGCAAATGGTCAAGAAATTACGCAAAGAAATTCCTGATATCTGTTTAAGAACCACTTTGATTGCGGGATTTCCAGGTGAAACGAAAGAAGACCATGAAACTTTACTTAATTTTGTAGAAGACATGGAATTTGACCGATTAGGAGTATTCACTTATTCGCCGGAAGAAGATACACCGGCTGCAGATATGCCAGATCAGATTGCGGAAGAGATAAAAGAAGAAAGAAAAGCGCAATTAATGGAACTTCAGCAAGAAATTGCTTATGAAGCGGCTAAGAAAATGATAGGCAGAGAACTGTATGCAATGATAGAGGGTAAGATTACAGAAGAAGAGGCATATGTGGCACGTACATATAAAGATGCGCCAAATGTGGATGGTTATCTGTTTATTAATACAGACAAAACTTTGATGAGTGGTGATTTTGTAAAAGTGAAAGTAACAGATTCTTACGAATATGATTTGATAGGAGAGATATGTGATGAATTTACCGAATAAATTAACGATATTGAGAGTGTTAATGATTCCTTTTTTTATTCTTTTTTTACTTGTTCCGATTACGGGTGCTGCGGATAAGTGGATCGCACTTGCTATTTTTATTGTAGCTAGTTTAACAGATCTTTTAGATGGGTATATTGCAAGAAAGTATCATATAGTAACTAATTTTGGGAAGTTTGCGGATCCCCTTGCAGATAAGCTTTTGGTTTGTTCTGCCCTTATTTGTTTGGTAGAACTAAGCCGTGTTCCATCATGGATTGTTATTATTATCATTGCCAGGGAATTTATCATTAGTGGTTTCCGTCTGATTGCTTCTGACAATGGTATTGTAATAGCAGCCAGTTATTGGGGGAAATTCAAAACAACATTTCAGATGATTATGATTTGTCTTATGATTGCTGATTTACAACTCTTAAAAATATTGACAGATTTGGTTATGTGGATAGCACTTGCACTTACCGTGATATCTTTGGTAGATTATCTTATTAAAAATAAAGAAATAATGCTGGAAACTAAGTAAGTGTGGTATAATATAGGTATAAACATTTAAAATTGTACTAAATAGTGATAAATTTGTGATGTTATAATGGCAGGAGATAATAAAAGTATGATTGTAGAAGGATCGCAGGATGAATTGGTGTCTATGTGTGAAAAGAGTATTATACCATATCTGGCAGGAGAAAATCCGGAAGGTAAATATTCAAAAACAGTTAATGACGTGTATTCCACAGCTAAAGATACGACTCTGGAAAAGGCAGTCGTTGATTTATTAACAGCAAATAGGCTTACCGTAACAACCGCTGAATCTTGTACCGGTGGTTTGCTGGCAGCAAGGATTATTAATGTGCCTGGGGTATCGGAAGTATATAAATCAGGTTACATCACTTACTCCAATAAATCCAAAAGAAAAATATTAGGTGTAAAGCAATCATTACTGAATAAAAAAGGGGCAGTCAGTGAAGAGGTTGTCAGAGAGATGGCAAAAGGTGCAGCAGCAATTTCAAAGGCGGAAGTGGCTGTGGCAACAACAGGCATCGCGGGACCCGGAGGAGGAACAGAAGAAAAACCGGTAGGACTTGTATTTATTGCATGCAGTGTATGTGGTAAGATTACGGTGAATAAATACTATTTTAATGGAAACAGAGATAAAATCAGAAAATCAACAGTATCTTCTGCATTGATATTAATGAGACAGTGTATTATAGAATATAATAATGAGAAATTTGGCGGCAATTAAAAATAACACGGGAGGATAAATTATGGAAAACCCGGAACAAATCAAAGAGAAATTCAATAATGGTATTTTTAGTGGTTCTCAGAATAGTGCTGTCAATAACAAACAGCATAATCATGCTGGTAATAATCAGAGTGCTCAAAGCTTTCAATCCAATCCCGGCATTCCCGGTAATCAAAGAATTCCCGGAAATCAGGAAAATCAAAGAATTTCCGAAAATCAAAGAATTCCCGGTAATCAGGGGTACCAAAGACCTCCCGGAAATCAAGGGTATCAGTATCAATCAGGGGCAGCTCCTCATTATGGGGGGAATTATAAACAGGTCAGACCATACATAGTATCCCAAGGTCATGGTGCACAATATAATAATGCGCAAAATTACGCAACACAAAATTGTGCAGCACAAAACTGTGCTTATCTGTGTACAGACTGCCGCTACAATAAAAAAACGGATAATATTGCTCTGATTATTATTGCCATAACCTCAGTCATCGTTCTACTAATTGCTTTTCTGGCTACGGTGTTTTGTCTAGTCAGTATGGTTACGTGGATGGGGAAACAGGATAAAAATTATTCAGCGGAAGCGAAGTATGAAGGCACTTCAGATTATAAAAATGACTCGTTTCAGGGAGAAATTCCAAAATCAGACCAGTATACGGAGACCCCTCCGGAGAAGCCGGAAAGCAACTTTGGCAGTGAGTATTATGAAGATATAGCAGATGCAATCAGAACAGACCTGGATTATTCAATAGAATGGGAAAACTACGAATTTGAAGGAAATAATGAGAATGTGATGATAGCAGTTGATTATCCGGTGATTGCAGGAGATGTTCCAAATATAGAGGTACTTAATCAAATTATTGCAGAGGAAGTAGTGTATTTTGAGGAGTTTTTTGCAGAGTATTCCCAATATATGTTAGAGGATGAGACATTTGCAGTTTACTCTGAAGGAAGTGTCACATATATGGACGAAGATACAATGAGTGTGGTATTCTGTGAAAATATTTATACTGATTATTGGCAGGATTGTGGTTTGTTTTGTATTAATATAGATATGGAAAATGGAGTGGTAATTGATAATAGCAGTATTATTAATATAGATAATGATTTTGCGGTAGATTTTAGAATAAGAAGCGGGGAACAGAATGGTAATATAAGGGCTCTTGATTATATGACAGATCAAGAAATAGAATATTACTTATCAAGTGCGGGAACCGCCATCGTATTCTATACTCCTTTAGGTATGGAAATTGGGTTAAATTATGGCGAAAGCTACGTAACAGCCACCTATCAGGATTATGACAAATATTTACAAAAGTATTAGTGTGAGAAGATATTCTAAGGTGCCAAAGAACGTCACCTAAGAATAACTAAATCTCACACGGAAGAATGCAAAGGACGCATTCTTCACATTGATTGTCTGTGCCGCAGAAGCGGCATGTTGGTTAGCGTGAGAAGATATTCTAAGGTGCCAAAGTACGTCACCTAAGAATTTCTAAATCTCACGCGGAAGAATGCAAAGGACGCATTCTTCGTATTGATTGTCTGTGCCGCAGAAGCAGCATGTAGTACTAGTGTTTTCCGGTATTGTTATTTTATTTTTATTATGTTATCTTTAAGAAAGCGTATTCGTGAAATCTATAGTAAGTATCTGATAAACACATCTGCCCTTTCGGCAAATAATTTTCTAAATTTATAATTAATTAATGTCAAAGGGATGTTTATGGGACTTTATAAGGTGTATATTAATAATTAGCAGAAAAACATTGACAAAATCGAACGTTTGTTTTAATATCAATTCATAGAACGAATGTTCTGGTTTGGTTAAGTTAATACTGAAAGGTGTTTTATTATATTTTAAGGAGAGAGAGATGGAAAGAGAAGATAAGTTAAAGGCGCTTGACGCCGCATTGGTACAGATAGAAAAGCAATTTGGAAAAGGTGCGGTAATGAAGCTTGGGGATTCCAGCGCACAGATGAATGTAGAAACAATCCCAACGGGATCTTTAAGTCTTGATATTGCATTGGGACTTGGAGGCATACCGAGAGGAAGGGTGATTGAAATCTACGGACCGGAATCCAGCGGTAAGACCACAGTTACATTACATATGATAGCCGAGGTACAGAAAAGAGGAGGAATTGCTGGCTTTATCGATGCGGAACATGCACTGGATCCTTCTTATGCAAAGAAAATCGGTGTGGATATAGATAATCTATACATATCACAGCCTGATAACGGAGAACAGGCTCTGGAGATAACAGAAACGATGGTACGGTCAGGGGCAGTAGATGTTGTTGTTGTGGATTCGGTTGCAGCACTGGTTCCCAAGGCTGAAATTGACGGTGACATGGGAGATAGTCACGTAGGTCTGCAGGCACGCTTGATGTCTCAGGCACTTCGAAAACTGACGGCTGTTATAAGCAAATCAAATTGTACAGTAATCTTTATCAATCAGCTTCGAGAGAAAGTAGGGGTTATGTTCGGCAGTCCGGAAACCACCACAGGCGGGCGTGCTCTTAAGTTTTACTCTTCAGTACGCTTGGATGTAAGAAGGATTGAATCTCTGAAACAAAGCGGAGAGGTTATAGGTAACCGTACAAGAATTAAAGTAGTCAAGAATAAAATTGCACCGCCATTTAAGGAAGCAGAGTTTGATATCATGTTTGGTGAAGGAATTTCTTTAGAAGGAGATGTACTTGATTTAGCGGCAGAGACCAATATTGTTAATAAAAGCGGTGCATGGTATGCATATGAAGGCAATAAAATAGGCCAGGGACGTGAGAATTCAAAGCAGTATTTGAAAGAACACCCAGAGATATGTAAAGAAATCGAACAAAAGGTACGGGAACATTTTTCTCTGACAAAAGAAAAAGAAGTTGAAAGTGTTACGGAAACTCCGAAAAAGAAGACCAAAAGTTGAGTAAAATATTATGACTGTAACTAAGATAGAGGAATTTGATAAAAAGAGAGTTAAAATTTATATAGACTATGAGTTCGCCTTTGTATTATACAAAGGCGAACTGCGTCTATATAAGCTACAGGAAAACGAGAAGATAGAAAAAGAAGTGTTTGAAGAAATTACTTTAGAATTACTTCCCAAAAGAGCCAAATTGCGCAGTATGAATCTATTAAAAGCTAAGACATATACGGAAAAACAATTGCGTGACAAGCTAAAACAGGGGGAGTATACTGAAAAATTAATTGATGAGGCACTGGAATATGTTAAATCTTATGGATATATCAATGATTACCAATATGCGAAAGATTTTATCTTATATAATCTGGAAGTAAAGACTAGAAAAAGAATAGAAATTGACCTTATGAAAAAGGGAATTGATATAAAAATCATACAAGAAATATATGAAAGTATGAGAGAAAATGGCGAAATATCAGACGAAATTTCTTTGGCAGTAAAACTTTTAGATAAAAGAAAATATAATGCAAATACTGCTTCAATTGAGGAGAAAAGAAAGGTTTCTGCATTTTTATATCGAAAAGGTTTTTCAGCTGATACAATAAGAAGAGCACTTTCACTTGACATAACATCAATTTAAGTTTAAAATTTAACTGTTGTAAAATCGCTTATTAGAATGTTTTTTACTTTACACATTCTATAATAGATAAAAGTACAATGAAAATTTAATAAGGAGGTGCTCCTGTA
>CAYXCV010000014.1:0-40281 GCA_964463365.1 uncultured Kineothrix sp. | reverse complement strand
GTTTTGTAAAAGTTATATCGTTTAAAGAGAGGAGTTAGTATTTATGAATAAAGAAACAGAGACCCAGCGTCAGTATTTTTATATAGGGAAGGTGAAGGAGCATGTGGAACGTTTGACTCAGCAATTGGGACATGCTCCTACCTGCTGTGTAACAACATTCGGCTGTCAGATGAATTCCAGAGACTCAGAGAAATTAGCCGGTATCTTGGAGCAGACCGGTTATCAGTTAACGGATTCGGAACAGGCGGATCTGGTCATTTATAATACATGTACGGTGCGGGATAATGCGAATCAGCGGGTGTATGGAAGATTAGGTGCTCTAAATAATATAAAAAGAAAAAATCCGCATATGAAGATTGCCTTATGTGGCTGTATGATGCAGGAACCATCAGTGATTGAAAAGATTAAGAAAAGCTACCGATTTGTTGATTTAATATTTGGAACTCATAATATCTTCAAATTTGCAGAGCTTTTATATACGATGTTTGAATCCGAGGGCATGGTCATTGATATTTGGGAGGATACGGATCAGATTGTAGAGGACTTGCCTATTGAACGTAAATATCCTTTTAAGTCAGGAATCAATATTATGTTTGGCTGCAACAATTTCTGCAGCTACTGTATTGTTCCTTATGTCAGAGGACGGGAGAGAAGCAGGAATCCTAAAGATATCATAAGAGAAATCGAGCGTTTGGCAGAAGAAGGTGTTGTAGAGGTAATGCTTCTGGGACAGAATGTGAATTCTTACGGTAAAAATCTGGAGAAACCTATGAGTTTTGCAGAGCTTTTACAGGAAATAGAGCAAATAGAAGGCATACAGAGAATTCGTTTTATGACATCTCATCCCAAAGACTTGTCGGAGGATTTGATACAAGTCATGAAAGCATCAAAGAAAATATGCAGACATCTGCATCTGCCTTTGCAATCCGGATCCACACGTATTTTAGATGCGATGAACCGCCGCTATACAAAAGAACAATATCTGAACCTGGCGGGGAAAATAAGAAGTGAAATACCGGACATTTCCATAACCACAGATATTATTGTGGGATTTCCGGGAGAAACCCTTGAAGACGTGGAAGAGACAATAGATGTTGTGAAACAAATACAGTTTGATAATGCGTTTACATTTATTTATTCAAAACGTACAGGAACACCGGCAGCGGCTATGGAGAATCAGGTGCCTCAGGCAGAGATTAGAGAAGGATTTGATAAATTACTCAAGGTAGTACAGACAACTGCCAGAAAAAGAACATCGTTATTAGAGGGACAGACATTGCCTGCCTTAGTTGAGGAAGTGAATGAGCAAGATGATTCTTTGGTAACCGGAAGACTATCCAATAATACGATTGTACATGTAAAAGGTGATGCCTCATATATCGGAAAAATAGTAAATGTTAAGCTAAAAGAATGCCAAGGATTTTACTATTTAGGAGAGATTGTCTAATTTACAAACACTACATTTTGTGGTATAGTATCAATGGTTATACAAGTCTAATCAAAGATTACAAAGGAGAACAAAACGTGGCTGAATTAACGCCTATGATGCAGCAATATATAGATACAAAGAAAGAATACAACGATTGTATTCTTTTTTATAGACTCGGTGATTTTTATGAAATGTTTTTTGAAGATGCGGTTACCGCCTCCAAAGAGTTAGAAATCACATTAACAGGTAAAAATTGCGGATTGGAAGAAAGAGCACCAATGTGCGGTATTCCTTATCATGCGGTTGAGGGATATTTAAACAAGTTAATTTCCAAAGGATATAAAGTAGCGATTTGTGAACAGGTAGAAGATCCTAAAACAGCAAAAGGAATCGTAAAAAGAGAGGTTGTCCGCATTGTTACACCGGGAACCAATCTGAATATTCAGGCTCTTGAGGAAACTCGCAATAATTATCTGATGTGCATTTCTTATTTTCCGAATAAGGTAGGTATATCGATTGCAGATGTGACCACCGGAGATTATATCTTAACGGAGGTAGAAGACTCCAGAAAGCTTATGGATGAAATTAATAAATATCTGCCTACTGAAATCATATGTAATGATGCATTTTTAGTAAGTGGTTTAGATATTGATGACTTAAGATTCCGGCTTGGAATTACAGTGTATTCTCTGGATGCTCATTATTTTGATGATGATGCCTGTGCAAAGTGTTTGATGAAGCACTTTCACGTTCAGGTATTGACCGGATTGGGCGTAGAAGATTTTCCGGTAGGAATGATAGCGGCAGGAGCTCTTTTGCAGTATTTATATGAGACGCAGAAAACATCCCTGGCACATTTTACTCATTTAACTCCTTATATAACTAGTAAATATATGCTTCTTGACAGTTCCACCAGACGGAATCTGGAACTGACAGAAACATTACGGGAGAAGCAGAAGAGAGGTTCTCTTTTATGGGTTCTTGATAAAACAAAGACAGCTATGGGAGCCAGAACCTTAAGAAGCTATATCGAGCAGCCACTCATCGATTATAATGAGATCATACTAAGACAGGATGCGGTAGACACTTTATGTCAAAATGCGGTATCCAGAGATGAAATACGGGAATACCTGAATCCTATTTATGATTTAGAAAGGCTTCTTGGAAAGGTCAGCTATAAAACAGCCAATCCAAGAGACTTAATTGCTTTTCGTAATTCTCTTAATATGCTTCCTCATATTAAAGTTGTTTTAAATGATTTAGATTGTAAACTCCTTAAAAATATTAACCATAATATTGATGGATTAGAGGACGTTTTTCACCTGATAGATGATGCAATTCTTGAGGAGCCGCCGATTCTTATAAAAGAAGGTGGTATTATAAAGGAGGGCTTTGATGAGGCAATAGATAAGCTTCGTCATGCCAAAACAGAAGGAAAAAACTGGCTGGCAGCGCTGGAAAATGAAGACAAAGAACGTACCGGTATTAAGAATTTAAAAGTAAAATACAATAAAGTTTTCGGATATTATTTTGAAGTGACTAACTCTTACCTTAGTATGGTTCCGGAAGACTATATTCGTAAGCAGACGCTTTCCAATGCGGAGAGATATACCACACCCCGGTTAAAGGAGTTAGAAGATACTATATTAAATGCAGAGGATAAGCTATATACGCTGGAATATGATATGTTCTGCAAGATAAGAGACGCGATTGCCTCAGAAATTGAAAGAATACAAAAAACCGCGAAATCTATAGCGGCACTTGATGTATTTACCTCTCTTTCGTTGGTTGCGGAAAGAAATCAATACGTTCGTCCTAACATTAATGAAAAGGGAATTATAAACATTAAGGACGGTCGCCATCCGGTTGTGGAAAAAATGATTGTTAATGATATGTTTATATCCAATGATACCTATCTTGATAATAATAAGAATTGTATTTCTGTCATTACCGGACCAAATATGGCAGGAAAATCTACCTATATGCGACAGGCTGCCCTCATTGTATTAATGGCTCAAATCGGCAGCTTTGTGCCTGCTTCCAAAGCAGATGTTGGTATTGTTGATCGTATCTTTACAAGGGTAGGTGCGTCTGATGATTTGGCAAGCGGACAGAGTACTTTTATGGTGGAAATGAACGAAGTTGCAAATATTTTAAGAAATGCAACCTCAAATAGTTTACTTGTACTGGATGAAATCGGAAGAGGAACGTCAACATTTGACGGGCTCAGTATCGCCTGGGCAGTTATCGAACACATCAGTAACAGAAAATACTTAGGTGCTAAGACTTTATTTGCGACCCATTACCATGAATTGACGGAATTAGAAGGCAAGATAAACAATGTAAATAATTATTGCATTGCTGTTAAGGAAAAGGGAGACGACATCGTATTCCTTCGTAAAATCATAAAAGGTGGCGCAGATAAGAGCTATGGAATCCAGGTTGCTAAGCTTGCCGGCGTGCCGGATATCGTAATAGACAGAGCCAAAGAGATTGTGGAACAGTTGAGTGACAATGATATTACTCAAAAAGTTCAGGGTATTGCCATTGATAATAAAACAGATCATAAAACTGTAAAAAAATATGATGAAGTGGATTTGGAACAAATCTCTCTTTTTGATACGGTAAGTGACGAAGATGTGCTTAAGGAATTAAAAGAAATTGATGTTTCAAACTTAACACCTCTGGATGCATTGAATTCATTGTATCGTTTACAGAATAAATTAAAGAATCGCTGGTAACAGTTAGAGGAAGGGATAAGAAGCCATGGCACAAATCAATTTATTAAGTAAAGAAACCATAGATAAAATAGCTGCAGGCGAAGTCGTGGAACGTCCTTCCAGTGTTGTAAAGGAATTAATGGAGAATGCCATTGATGCAGGAGCTTCCGCCATAACGGTAGAGATTAAGGAAGGCGGCATCTCATTTATCAGAGTAACAGACAACGGATGTGGTATGGATAAAGCAGATGTTCCAAAAGCTTTTTTACGGCATGCCACAAGTAAGATACACTCAGCAGAGGATTTATCCCATGTTCTCAGTCTTGGATTCAGAGGAGAGGCACTATCCAGTATTGCAGCAGTATCTCGCTTAGAACTGATTACCAAACCCAGGGCAGAGCTTACCGGTATTCGGTACCTGATAGAAGGGGGATTTGAGAAAGATGCGGAGGAAATAGGAGCACCGGATGGAACCACTATCATTGTCAGAAACCTCTTTTTTAATACTCCTGTCAGAAAGAAATTCTTAAAACAGCCTCAGACAGAAGGGGGATATATTTCAGATTTAATGGAGCATATGGCAATGTCTAATCCCAGTGTTTCCTTTAAATATGTAAATAACGGACAAACCAGATTTCATACATCAGGTAATGGGAATTTACAGGAAATTATCTATCGTATCTACGGAAAAGATATTTCATCTGCATTGATACCGATAGAAGTGGAAGAAAACGGTATTCATATGTCCGGATTTTTAGGAAAACCGGAAATCAATCGTTCTAACCGGAATTTTGAGGTTTATTTTGTCAATGGACGTTTTATTAAAAGCACTATCATAGGAAAAGCAATTGAAGAAGGATACAGAAAATATGTAATGCAGCATAAGTTTCCTTTTGTTGTTCTGCATATGCAAATTGATTCTCAGGAAATTGATGTAAATGTGCATCCTACTAAGATGGAAATACGCTTTACAAATCAGGCAAGATTATATGATTTTATAGCAAAGCACATAGCAGAGTCGTTAAGGGAAAGAGAATTAATTCCTGAAGTATTGTTGACACCCACTGAGAAAAATAAGGTGACAGCGTCTCCCAGCATTCCGGAGCCTTTTGAGCTTAAGAGAATGGAGCAGAGCAAAGATGCCGCACAAGAGCAAAATTTGGTTAAAGAAGAGCATTTATATTCTTCGCCCAAGGATATAAAAAGCGATTTTTTTGTCGATAATCGAATTTTGTCTAATAAAGTAGAAACAAGCAAGAAGCCTGATAAAATGCAGGACATCCTGCAGAATCCATCTGCGGAGATAATTTTAGAAACAAAAAAACCGGAGAGTGTTTTGAAGTATGCAGAGTTTCATTCAAATAGAGAGAATCCTACAGGGGAAGAATTTGTCGAAAAACCTACCCAACTTAATTTATTTGAAGAGAAGATGCTTACCAAAGATGCAAAAGCAGAGTATAAGATTATGGGGCAGTTGTTTGATACGTATTGGCTGGTAGCCTTTCATGATAAACTATTTATTATCGATCAGCATGCTGCCCATGAAAAGGTTAAGTATGAGAAAATAATGAATGAATTAGAGGAAAATAATATTCAGTCACAGATGTTAAATCCACCGGTCATTATAACTTTGACAGGAAGGGAAGAAAGTATATTACAGGAATACTTAACTTCGTTTTCAGAAATGGGATTTGAAATTGAACATTTTGGCGGTAATGAATATTCCATCCGGAGTGTACCTACCGATTTATTTGGGTGCAGTGAAGGTGGACTCTTTACGGAAATGTTAGACGAATTGGCAGATGGTCCGTTAAAAGGAGCTCCTTCTGTGATACGTCAAAGAATTGCTACTATGGCTTGTAAGGCGGCAGTAAAGGGGAATATGTCTTTTGGCATAGAAGAAATGGAAGCCCTCATTGATCAACTGCTGACTTTAGAGGATCCTTATCACTGCCCTCATGGACGGCCAACCATTATATCTATGAGTAAGTATGAGATAGAAAAGAAGTTTAAAAGAATCGTGTGATTTAAAGTAAAAGGAAATAATGTATGACAGATAATAAACGTCCGTTGGTCATTTTAACCGGCCCTACCGGAGTGGGAAAGACAAAGTTGTCCATTGATTTGGCAAAAGCAATCAGAGGTGAGATTATATCTGCAGATTCCATGCAGGTATATCGAAGTATGGATATTGGATCAGCTAAAATAACTACGGAGGAAATGCAGGGTATTGCTCACCATATGCTGGATATTTTGGAGCCAACCCAGGATTTTAATGTGGTTTATTTTCAAAAGCTGGCAAAACGGTATATAGAGGAAATTTATCAGAGAGGAAATGTACCAATAGTAGTAGGGGGAACAGGATTCTATATCCAGGCTCTTCTATATGATATTGATTTTACAGAAAATGATGAAAATACTGCATACAGGAGTGAATTGGAAGAACTTGCCGCCGAAAAAGGTAATCTCTTTTTGCACGATATGTTAAGGGCGGTAGATGCTGAATCAGCAGATGCGATTCACGAGAATAATATAAAAAGAGTAATACGTGCACTGGAATATTATAAACTTACCGGTGAAAAAATTTCTACCCATAATGAGACGGAACGGCAAAAACATTCCGCGTATCAATCTTGTTATTTTGTGTTAAATGATAAGAGAGAAGCACTCTATGATAACATTGAACAACGAGTGGATACAATGTTACAAAAAGGCTTGGTGGATGAAGTCAGAAGTTTGGTGGACGCAGGCTGTACCAAGGACATGGTTTCCATGCAGGGGTTGGGATATAAGGAGATTCTTAGTTATTTAAACGATGAAATTACGTTAGAACGTGCTATATATTTAATAAAAAGAGATACCAGGCACTTTGCCAAAAGACAGCTCACATGGTTTCGTAGGGAAAAGGATGTCATTTGGATTAATAAAAATGAGTTTTTATATCAAAACGAAGCTATTTTAAATAATATGCTGATAAAATATAGGGAGATACTTGAACATGTCTAATAGTCAGAATATATATAAGGAATTAGGAATATCGTCAGAGGTATATGCTTTTGGTGAAAAAATATTGATTGATCTATCCTCTTTTTTTGAAGAAATAGACAACATTGCCGAATACAATCAATTAAAAGTCATAAAAGCAATGCAGGAGGCTAAGGTAAGTGAGGCCTGCCTGCTTGGAACCACAGGGTATGGTTACAATGATTTGGGAAGAGATACTCTGGAAGAAGTATATGCTAAGCTGTTTCACACAGAGGATGCTTTGGTACGTCCCCAGATCACATGCGGTACACATGCGCTTGCGGTAGCTCTGATGAGTAATCTGCGGCCGGGAGATGAGCTTTTATCTCCTGTTGGAAAACCTTATGATACCTTAGAGGAGGTCATAGGCATTCGTCCCTCCAAAGGCTCGCTGGCAGAATATGGAATAACTTATAGACAAGTAGATTTGCTCCCGGATGGTGAATTTGATTATGAAAATATTAAAAAATCTATCCATGAAAAAACGAAACTAGTTACCATACAGCGGTCAAAGGGATATCAGACAAGACCAACCTTATCAGTGAAAAGAATCGGTGAATTAATTTCTTTTGTAAAGGCGATTAAACCGGATATTATTTGTATGGTTGATAATTGTTATGGTGAGTTTGTGGAGACCATAGAACCTTCGGATGTAGGTGCAGATATGATAGTGGGTTCTCTGATTAAGAATCCGGGTGGCGGACTTGCTCCCACAGGGGGATATATTGCCGGTAAAAAAGAGTGTATTGAAAATGCCGCAAGCCGCCTTACTTCACCGGGACTGGCAAAAGAAGTGGGTGCTTCTTTGGGAATCTTACCCTCTTTTTATCAGGGGCTTTTTCTGGCACCAACGGTAACATCCAGTGCCTTAAAAGGGGCTGTGTTTGCAGCTAATATTTATGAAAAATTAGGATTCTTGGTAATCCCAAACGGCAGGGAATCAAGACATGATATTATTCAGGCAGTTACCTTCGGAACAGCAGAAGGGGTAATCTCTTTCTGCAAGGGGATTCAGGCTGCCGCACCTGTTGACAGTTATGTAACACCGGAACCTTGGGAGATGCCCGGTTATGACAGCCAGGTAATTATGGCTGCCGGAGCGTTTGTATCAGGATCCTCTATCGAATTATCCGCAGATGGTCCGATAAAACCACCATATGCAGTGTATTTTCAAGGAGGGCTCACCTGGCAGCATGCTAAATTTGGAATATTAAAGACAGTACAACAGTTAATAGATGATAAGGTATTTTCGCTTAAAAAGTTAATTTAAATTTGTCGTTTCCTTTAGTAAAAAAGGGAGGATTCATGAAAAGTTAATAAATAAATAATGGAATTTTGTGTACATAAAAAATGATATGTGATAATATGAATACTAGCTATGCAATAGAAAAATTGTATTGCACACTGGTATCATCTAGGGAGGCAATGGATGCGAAAGAAAAATAACTGGACATGTTTTTTGTTAATTCTTGCAGGTATTGTTCTGGGCGGTTTTATCGGAAGCATGTTTCCTGATTCCTGGTTAAATTTCGGACAAACCTTTGGATTATCCAGTCCGTTTGTTTTAGATTTGGGAATACTATGTATTACGTTTGGACTTACCATTAAAATAACGATTGCAAGTATCATCGGTATTTTAGCCGGAATTTTTGTTTATCGATTTATATAAACTGTTTTTTCTTTAAGACGCCCGGAGAGCGCTTGAGAAAGAAGAAATAATGAGTATAAAAAAAACAAAGGAAATATCGGCAAACAACTTAGAAATGCCCTATGAAAAATTTCTAAGAAGAGGTGCTGAGGCATTGACAGAGGCTGAACTTTTGGCCATTATTATTCGTACGGGAACAACAGAGCATACACCTGTTGAACTTGGTCAGAAAGTACTGGAACTTTCTTCTGTAAGAGGAGATAAGTTGAATGGACTTCATAATGTGACTGTTAAGGAATTAATGACAATTAAGGGAATCGGACAGGTGAAAGCGGTCAAACTGAAATGTCTTGCAGAGTTCTCAATGAGAATGGCAATGGCAAGTGCAGGGAAGAAATTACAATTTTTTGATCCTTCCTCTGTAGCAGCATATTATATGGAAATGCTGAGACATGAGAAAAAGGAACGGGTTATGCTCCTGCTGTTAGATAACAGATCCTGTTTGATAGAGGAAGTGCTTTTGTCCATTGGAACCATTAATACATCTTTACTGTCACCACGGGAAGTTTTTCTATCGGCACTCAAGGCTGAGGCCGTTCATATCATGCTGCTACATAATCATCCGAGCGGAGACCCCGCACCAAGCAGACAGGATATTTTAATAACGGATAAAATCAAAAAGATTGGTGTGATGATAGACATATCATTGTTAGACCATCTTATAATCGGAGATAACAAATATATGAGCTTTAAAGAAGCGGGTTTACTATAGAAAGGGGTTATGGCTTTGGGAAACAATTCATTCGGTATTGATTTGGGTACAAGCAATATCAAAATTTACAGCAGAAATGATGACAATGTAATGATAGAAAAGAACATGATTGCCATCGAAAACAAGAACACATTATTTGCATACGGTAATTCTGCATTTGAGATGTATGAAAAGGCGCCAGGTAATATTCGTATTTCTTATCCGCTTAATAATGGTGTGATTGCGGATATCAAAAATATGGAGACCTTGATTAAATATTTTATTAATGATTTATCCAAAGGAAATTTGAAACCGGCAGAATTTTTAGTAGCGGTTCCAACAGATGTCACGGAAGTAGAGAAAAGAGCTTTTTATGACTTAATTAAAGAGTCCAATGTAAAAGCCAGAAAGATTATGGTCGTTGAAAAAGCAGTAGCAGACGGACTTGGGCTTGATATTGATGTTAAGAATTCACAAGGAGTGCTTGTTGTGAATGTAGGGTATGACACTACGGAAATTTCGATTCTTTCACTGGGAGGTATCGTACTTAGCAGACTGATTAAAGTTGGCGGTCAGAAATTTGATGACGCTATCCGTTCCGCTATACGACGTGAGTTTAGTCTTATTATTGGCGGCAAAACAGCGGAAAATGTGAAAATAGCTTTACGGGATTTGGAGAAATCCGGTAAATCCGCTGTTGTATACGGAAGAGATATTGTTACCGGTCTTCCGGTAGAACGAGAGATTCCGACCCCGCTTGTGGATGAATCGTTAAAGGAAAACTTTAACACCATAATAGATAATATTAAGGTGATATTAGAAAGAACACCACCGGAACTTGCGGCAGATATTTATAGACATGGAGTATATCTGACGGGTGGAGCCTCACAAGTGAATCATTTAGCAGAACTTATCAGCAATGGAACCGGATTGAAGGTACAGATTTCAGATAATCCGATGACAAGTGTTGCTCTTGGTTTGGCTAAAATTATTAAAGAAGATAATTATAAATCAGTAGCATATGCAATTGAAGGAATGGGTAAATGAGTCCAATAGTAAAGAGAAAAGGAGAGAAGTTTACATTACCAAGTAAATATCTCCTTTTTATTTTAACAATCCTATGTGCAGGAATGATTATCCTCACATTTAATACGAATATTTTCAGCGGTCCCCTTAACACGGTGGTTGGTTATGTTATTGTGCCCTTTGAGAAGGGAATCAGTTCGGTTGGAAGTTGGTTATCAAGCCGTTCTGAAGAACTGGTACAAATAAGAGCACTGCTTTCAGAAAATGAATCTTTAAAAGCTCAGTTAGATGAATTGTTGATTGAGAATACAACGCTCCAGCAAGATCGCTATGAATTAACAAATCTTAGGGAATTGTATAAACTGGATTCTCAATATGAAGGTTATAAAAAAGTAGGAGCCAGAATAACCGCATGGGATACCGGAAATTGGTTTCATTCCTTTACCATTGATAAAGGAGAAAAAGACGGCATCCGTGTTAATATGAATGTGATAGCAGGAAGTGGTCTGGTTGGGCGTGTGGTAAAAGTAGGACCCAACTGGTCACAGGTAACCTCCATTATTGCAGATAATTCGAATGTCAGTGGGAAAGTGCTTGCCACCTCAGACAATCTGATTGTATCCGGTGACCTGCAGCTATATGCAGATGGTGTTATTCATTTTGAACAACTTAAGGACAGTGCTGATAAAGTAGTTGAAGGGGATAAAATAGTTACCTCAAATATCAGTCCCAATTTTCTGCCCAATATACTAATTGGATACATCAATACATTGAATGTAGATTCCAATAATATTACAAAATCCGGTCTGCTGACGCCGGCTGTTGATTTTGAGCATTTGGAAGAAGTTCTTGTAATTCTGGAATTAAAGCAAGTAATAGAGGATGAATGATAAGGGATAAAGAAGGAGAGGTAGAATGCTTAAAAGAAGTATTGTTATGTCATTATTAATATTTGTTTGCTTTTTGCTGCAAAGCACTGTTTTTCATTCTCTTTCTTTTGGCGGAATCGTTCCCAATCTACTTATTGTACTGACCGCATCTTTTGGATTTATGCGGGGTGAGCGAAGCGGTTTGCTGATTGGTTTTTTCAGCGGATTGTTAATGGATATTTTCTTTGGTGAGGTCATTGGATTTTATGCTTTGCTTTATATGTATATTGGATATGTGAATGGTAAATTCAATAGCATCTTTTACCCTGAGGATATCAAACTTCCTATTGCACTTATTATAGGCAGTGATTTATTTTATTGTCTGATTTCATATGTACTTTTATTTTTAATGAGAGCAAGATTTAATTTTGGATTTTATTTCAGACACATTATATTACCGGAAATTGTTTATACCATTGTTGTTACGATTTTTTTATATCCTCTTATACTATGGATAAATCGTAAGTTAGAAGATAAAGAAAAAAGGAGTGCTAAGAAATTTGTTTAAACGATTTGAACATCTCAAAGAAAATTTCTTTAATACAGTAAATATACGTCTGTTAGTTCTGGCAATCCTATTTATAACATTTGGCGGAATTACAATTTATCGTGTTTTTAATTTGCAAATAGTAAACGGTGAAACTTATTTAAATGATTTTCGCCTAAAGACTACGAAGAAAAAGTTATTACCAAGCACCAGAGGTAATATCTATGACAGCAACGATCAGCTACTTGCTTATAATGAGCTTGCTTATAATGTCACGATTGAGGATGTCTATGAATCCGGACGTACCAAAAATGCAGAGATTAATGAAACTATTTATCGTTTGATTCAGATGGTTGAAAAAAATGGCGATAGTATTGTCAGTGATTTTAATATTATTGTAGATAGTGACGGTCATTATGCGTTCGCAGTAGAAGACAGGCAGCTTAATCGTTTTCTTGCAGATGTATATGGATATACAACGATTGATGAGATGATGGAAAAAGGCTATAAGCATGCGACTAAAACGGCAGCACAGGTTGTTGAGGATTTATGTGCCACTGATCGTTTTGGTATCGGGGGCTATGAGATTCCTGATAACAGTAAATCCTTTGTACCGGGACTTGGATATACCAAGGAAGAAGTGCTGAAGATTATGACAATTCGCTATGCCTTAAATACCAATAGTTTTCAGAAATATATTGCAACAACGGTAGCTTATAATGTCAGTGAACAAACAATTGCTGTTGTAATGGAAAATAGCAATGAACTTAGTGGTGTATCTGTTGCCGAGGATACGGTACGCAAGTATGTGGATAGTGTTTATTTTTCTCAGATTATTGGTTATACGGGTAAGGTTTCTCAGGAAGATTTAACCACATTGCAGGAGGAAGATAGTAAATATGATTTAAATGATACGGTAGGGAAAGCCGGTATTGAAAGCTCCATGGAATCTGTGCTTCAAGGAACAAAAGGATCGGAAGATGTTGTTGTAGATAATATGGGAAAGGTGATCGAAACCAATAATAGAATAGAGCCAATTGCGGGAAATGACCTATATCTGACAATTGATAAAGATTTGCAGGAGACAGTTTACAATATATTGGAAGCAAAGCTGGCAAGTATCCTGCTCACTAAAATAAGGAATATTAAAGAATATAAACCGGCTGAGAATGCTGGTAGCAGTGATATACTGATTCCAATCGATGACGTATACTTTGCTCTAATTAACAATAATGTCATTGACAGCAGTCATTTTACAGAAAAATCTGCCGGTGAGAATGAAAAAACGGTATATCAAAGTTTTTTAGATAGAAAAAAAATAGTTATGGATACACTAAGGCAGGAACTTATCGAACTAAAAACACCTTATAATCAATTACCTGTAGAATATCAGATTTATGAAAGTGCAATAACATCGTTATTATATGCTAACTCCATTATTATGGATAGTAAAATTGACACTTCAAATGAAACATATATTGCTTGGACGAAGGATGAAGTAATCAGTCTGAATGAATACTTGAATTACGTAATTGCTGAAAACTGGATTGATGTCAGTAAGTTGGAATTAGGTAGTCAATATTCCAGTTCTGAAGAAATTTATAACCAATTGCTAACATATATTTTTGACAACCTTGATAATAATTCTTCATTTAATAAAAAAATATATAAATATATGATAAGGGATAATGATATCTCCGGAAGACAGATTTGTAATATATTATTAGAACAAAACATTGTAGAAGTAGAGGAAGAAGAACTGGAACGCTATCAAAGCGGAAGTATTTCTCCTTATGATTTTATGCTAAATCGAATCAGAAATATCGATATTACTCCTGCTCAGCTTGCTCTGGATCCACATTCCGCATCACTGGTTGTGACAGAGGTCAATACCGGAAAAGTAAAAGCTCTTGTTTCTTATCCGGGATATGATAATAATAAAATGGCAAATGGCGTTGATGCAGAGTATTTCTCATCCTTACTGAATGATTTATCAACACCTATGATTAATTATGCTACTTATCAAAAAACAGCACCAGGTTCAATATTTAAGATGGTGTCCGCAACAGCCGGCTTATCAGAAGGCGTTATTGATATGTCCAGTACGGTTTTATGTACCGGCACCTTTGATAAAATTGATCCTCAAAGACCGCCCCATTGTTGGATATGGCCAAGAGGAAGTCACGGTTCTTTAAATGTTACCGGAGGCATACAGCATTCCTGTAATAACTTCTTTTATGAGGTAGGTTACAGACTTGGTACCATAGGAGATAAATATAGTCCGGATTTAGGGTTACAAAAATTGACCAAATACGCAGATTTATATGGACTTACCGATGTATCCGGAGTTGAAATAGAAGAGTCAGCCCCGCAGGTTTCCGATATTGATGCGGTTCGTTCTGCCATTGGCCAAGGAACCAATAACTTTACCACTGTCGGACTTGCGCGATATGTTACAACAGTAGCCAACAGCGGGACATGTTATAATCTTACATTATTAGATAAATTGACAGATCATAATAAAAATGTACTGACAGATTATTCCGCAGAAGTGCGTAATACGATTGATATGGATAAAAACTATTGGAATTCTATCCAATCAGGAATGCGTAAAGTAGTGGAATCCAAAAAATATTACAATGGTTTGAGTATTAATGTTGCCGGAAAAACCGGTACCGCTCAGGAAAGCACAAGCAGACCAAACCATGCATTGTTTGTTTGTTACGCACCATATGAAAATCCGGAAATTGCCATTGCTGCCAGAGTAGCTAATGGATATACTTCGGATTATACGGCACAGATTGCGAAAGATGTCATCCAATATTATTATGATTTGGTGGATGAAGAGGAAATAGTAGGTTCAGCAGAGGCTCTCACTGACGGTAACATAAATGCAGATTAATAAGTAATTCAGTAAAAAGGTTCTGCTGGTAAAACAAAAAGGAGTGCATATATTAATGAAAAACGCTGTTATAGTTAAAAGCTTTCAAAATGGAATCTCGGTCTATCTCGACCCTGAACTGCCTTTTGAAGATATTTTAAATGAAATTGCTTTTAAATTCAGAGAGTCCAGTCATTTTTTCCAAGACACAAAAATGGCTATATCACTGGAAGGAAGAGCTTTAACAGATGAAGAAGAACGACTGGTTTTAAATACAATAAGTTCAAATTCAGATTTACATATCGTCTGTCTTATTGGAAAAGATGAAGAGACAAATCAAAATTATTTAAAGGCCTTACAACAACTGGAGTATAATAGTAATCAAGATAATGAAGGTCATTTTTATAGGGGTACTCTAAAAAACGGACAGATATTAGAAACGGAATCCAGCATAGTTGTTTTAGGAGACGTGTATCCGGGAAGTACTATTATTTCCACAAAAGACATTATCATTCTTGGGGGGCTTTTTGGCAAGGCTTATGCCGGAGGTAATGGAAGTGAAGGACATTTTGTAGTTGCGCTTGAAATGTCACCGGAAAGATTACAAGTAGGTGACTTCAAATATAAAAGCAATGAAAGACAAATGAAATGGTCGATCAAACCAAAAATACAACCGAAAATCGCATATGTTAAAAAAAATAAAGTTGTGATGGAGCCTATTACAAAAGAATTACTAAGTGATCTTCCGTTATAGGACAAGCTTAGGGGACGAAATTAATTCATTTTGGAGGAATGAGTATGAGTGAAGTAATCGTCGTCACATCAGGCAAAGGCGGAGTAGGCAAAACCACTACCTCCGCAAACGTAGGAACTGGTTTAGCTGCTATGGGGAAAAAGGTAGTCCTCATTGACACAGATATAGGACTTAGAAATCTAGATGTTGTTATGGGACTGGAGAACCGGATTGTATATAATCTTGTAGATGTTATCGAAGGGAAATGCCGTGTTAAACAGGCTTTAATAAAGGATAAGCGTCACCAGAGTCTTTACCTTATGCCTTCGGCCCAGATAAAAGATAAGTCAGCAGTGAACCCACAACAAATGATTAAAATGATTCAACAGCTGAAAGACCAATTTGATTATATTATTTTAGATTGTCCTGCCGGAATTGAACAAGGATTTCAAAATGCTATCGCAGGAGCAGATAGGGCCTTAGTTGTAACAACACCGGAAGTATCAGCAATCAGAGATGCGGACAGAATAATCGGGATTTTGGAGGCCAACGAATTTAAAAAAATTGATTTAATTATCAATCGAATAAGGTTTGATATGGTAAAAAGAGGTGAGATGATGAGTGCTTCTGATGTCGTGGACATTCTAGCCGTTCCTCTTATCGGTATTGTACCTGACGATGAAAACGTAGTGATAGCAACGAACCAAGGAGAACCTCTTGTTGGGAATGATACCATAGCCGGGCGGGCATACCTAAATGTATGTGAGCGGGTATTGGGCAAAGATGTACCTCTAATTGATTTCGAAAAGGCAATTTCTTTTTGGACAAGAGTAACCGGTATATTCCATAAAAATTAAGGAGGTTTTATCATGGGATTCATGAAATTTTTTAAGAAAAAAAGCTCCCGGGAAATTGCTAAGGATAGATTAAAAATATTATTGATATCTGACCGGGTTAATTGCTCTCCTGAAATTATGGAGATGATAAAAACAGATATTGCAAATGTTATTTCAAAATATATGAAAATTGATGCAAAGAGCATGGAAATTCAGATAACGAAGACAGGAACGAAAGGACGTGTAAAGACGCCGTCTTTATATGCAAGCATTCCAATTATTGATGTAAATAAATAATATACTTAAGACAGAAGGTAAAAAATGTTAAAACAATACAGAATACGGGATTATAATTTCAAACTGATCATACTAGTGATTTCCCTCACTGTGATAGGTATTTTTGCAGTGGGCAGCGCAAAAGAGTCAATGCAGAGGACACAAATAGCCGGATTTATCTTCGGTTTGTTTCTTATGGTTGTTATTTCACTCTTTGATTATTCGGTGCTGCTTAATCTGTATTGGCTTTTTTATATAGGAAATATCGTACTTTTGCTGCTTGTTGCATTTATGGGGGAAAAAATAAATGGTGCACAGCGCTGGGTTGTATTATTTGGCATTCAATTTCAACCTTCTGAAACTGCTAAAATCTTGTTGATTCTGTTTTACGCACAGTTTATAATGAAACATAAAGAGAAGCTTAATACTTTTAAAAATATCGGATTATGCTGCCTTCTTATGCTGCCTACTTTAATCTTAATATACAGACAACCTAATTTATCAACAACAATTGTATTAGCGGCTATGTTTTGTGTTATTATGTTTGTAGGTGGTATCAGCTGGAAACTGGTTGCCGGAGTTTTGGCAGTTATCGTTCCTGCGGCAATTGTTGTTATAAGTATTATATTGCAACCGGATCAGGAATTAATTCACAGCTATCAGCAGACTCGTATTTTAGCCTGGCTGTATCCGGAAAAATATGCCACTGCCGAAGCATATCAGCAATTAAATTCCATGATGGCCATAGGTTCCGGACAATTATACGGAAAAGGCTATAACACGAATGTTATAAGTTCTGTAAAAAATGGAAACTTTATATCAGAGCCGCAAACCGATTTTATTTTTGCTATTATCGGTGAAGAATTCGGATTTATCGGTACATGTACTGTTATTGTACTGGTTCTGCTGATTACTCTTGAGTGTATCCTGGTGGCACGCAGAGCAAAGGATCTGGCTGGTTCTATCATTGCATCCGGAATGGCAGGTTTAATAGGGTTTCAAGGCTTCTTAAACATGGGGGTAACTACAGGGCTATTGCCCAAC
Source organism: uncultured Kineothrix sp. (assembly GCA_964463365.1). Lineage (GTDB taxonomy): Bacteria > Bacillota > Clostridia > Lachnospirales > Lachnospiraceae > Kineothrix. The sequence goes on along the minus strand of CAYXCV010000014.1, from coordinate 22,497 downwards.
ACAGGTGTAACACTTCCATTTGTAAGTTATGGGCTGACATCATTAGTCAGTTTATATATAGGGGTAGGTTTCGTTTTAAATGTAGGTTTACAATGTAAAAAATATTAGCACAAGAGAGGGTATTAGTATGAATATTGCACTTATTGCGCATGATGCGAAAAAGAAGCTTATGCAGAACTTCTGTATTGCTTACAAGGGGATACTAAGCAAGAATTCGCTTTATGCAACAGGAACAACGGGAAGATTAATCGAGGAAGTAACAAATCTAAATGTACATAAGTATCTTGCCGGGCATTTAGGGGGAGAGCAGCAGATTGGGGCACAGATAGAACATAATGAGATAGACCTGGTTATTTTTTTGCGTGATCCATTAACACCGAAGTCACATGAGCCGGATGTAAATAATGTAATACGTCTGTGTGATGTTCATAATATTCCGCTGGCAACAAACTTAGCTTCCGCAGAATTATTAATAAAATCATTAGACAGAGGAGATTTAGAGTGGCGTGAAATGTACAAATAGCAAATTAATAAGTATTTTTATGCTCAGTCTTATTTTCTTAACAGGCTGTGGCAGTAAATCTTATGATATGGCATATTCACCTGATCATCCGGTCAGCAGTTATCGTATTAACGATTTGGAAAATAATAGAAATATTGCCACTACTTTTGCGTCTGATTTATGTGTAGTAGATGGTGATAAAACAGGGGACACTCAAGTCAATATGTCTGAGGTTGGTTCCGCTGCATTATTTTCTTTAGATGATAAGGAAACAATATATGCCCAAAATGTATATGAACAGCTTGCTCCGGCAAGCCTGACAAAAGTAATGACAGCACTTGTGGCATTAAAATATGGCTCTCCGGAGGATATGTTGACAGCATCTCCCAATGTGAAGATTACCGAATCCGGAGCGCAGACATGTGGTTTAAAAGAAGGAGATCAGATGACGCTGGCTCAGGCGTTACATATCCTTCTTATTAATTCTGCAAATGATGCTGCCGTATTGGTTGCCGAAGGTGTTGGCGGCTCTGTGGAAGGTTTTTGCGAACTGATGAATCAAGAGGCAAAAGCACTGGGTGCAACAAACAGTAACTTTATGAATCCTCACGGTCTTACTACGGATAATCACTATGTGACTGCTTATGACATGTATTTAATATTTAATGAGGCACTTAAATATGATTTGATCAATGAGATTATAAATATGCCGACTTATACTACTGTCTATAAAGATAAAAGCGGAGATGATAAGGAACTTACTGTTAATTCAACCGTTCTTTATTTGCAGGGTGAAGAAAATGCCCCTGATTCTATTACTGTTTTAGGTGGAAAAACCGGCACTACCGTTGCCGCTGGTAACTGTCTGATACTGCTTACCAAGGACTCCGTAGGTAAATCATATATTTCTATCATATTACGTGCTGAAGGACGAGAAATATTATATGATGATATGAGCGATTTGTTAAATGAAATAAAGAATTAGCAGTTGTTTTTTAGAATGATATAAACTATAATATGAAGTAGGTCTACCGGTTATTTATGATAGACTGAATTTACTTTAGGAGGGTTCACCAATGGTTCAATTAATCGTAGGCAATAAGGGAAAAGGCAAGACAAAACATTTACTTGATAAGGTAAATACTGAAGTAAAATCTGCAACAGGTAATATTACATATTTAGACAAAAGTACGAAACATATGTTTGAACTGAATAATAAAATACGTTTAATTAACGTGACTGATTACATGATTAATAACAGTGATGAATTTCTTGGGTTTATATGCGGTATTTTATCTCAAGATCATGATTTACAGCAGATGTATTTTGACAGCTTTTTAACAATAGCATGTCTGGAAGGAAAAGATGTATCCCATGTATTAAATAAATTAGAAAAAATAGGAGAAAAATTTGGGGTGGATTTAATTATAAGTATTTCATTAGATGAAAATGAAATACCGGAAGATATGAAATCAAAAATTATAGTATCTCTTTAATCATAATTATTTTAATTCAGCGAGTATTTATTAGTTTGTTTGTTTCACTGATTTTAAAATAAGCCTCGGATACCTAACCGGGGCTTTTGCTTTGCACCATATAGTTTTAGGAGGTTTGGATTGAACAATCAGAAATCTAATAAAATAACAAAATATAGAAAACCACTTAATCTTAATATTGGAATGATTATTTTTGCTGTCATATTTATTTATATTTTAATTTGCGTTTTCATGTATTTTTTCAACTCAAAGAATATTATACCATATGAAGTAAAAGCAGGTGCGCTGTCTATAAACAATATTTATAAAGCTGTTGCACTTAGAGATGAAACAGTTGTGACCTCGGAAGATGCCGGATATTCTAATTATTTTGCACGTGAGGGATCACGGGTTGCAGTTGGCGATCTTGTTTATACCATTGATGAATCGGGGAAATTATCCGACTATGTGAATACGAATTCGTCCGGTGAAAGTTCTTTATCGCAGGCCGATTTATCGGAGCTTAAGACAGAGATTGTTGGCTTTGCAAGCTCTTTTAATCCTAAGAGCTTTACAGAAGTTTATGACTTTAAATACAATATGCAGGGTACCGTATTAAAGCTTGCAAATTACAATATTTTGGAGAGCATTGAAGCCATTCAGACTTCCGGACTGACCGGTTTGGTAAAGCAGTGTACTGCCCCGGTATCCGGCATTGTCGTTTATTCTACGGATGGATATGAAGAACTCACTTTGGAGCAAATGACAACGGAATTAATAGAAGCTCAGGATTATGAGAAAAATCAGCTGATTAATAATAAAATTGTTTCCCATGATGATCCTGTTTACAAAATTTCTACCAATGAAGATTGGTCACTTGTCATACAAGTGGATAAAGATAGAGAAGAAGAGTTACTAAAAGCCGAATATGTAAAAATTAAGTTTCTTAAAAATCAAGAGACATCATGGGGGAAAGTATCCTCCTTTACCAATGAAAAAGGCGATATCTTTGTAAAACTAACTTTAACAAATTCTATGATAACATTTTGTACAGAACGATTTGTTGATATTGAACTTATCCTAGAGGATGAAAACGGATTAAAAATTCCCAATTCAGCAATTGTAGAAAAAGAGTTTTTTCTTGTTCCCAAACGTTTTGTAACAAAAGGAGGAAACAGTAATTCTAATGGTGTCCTTCGTGAAGCTTATACCGAGGATGGTCAAATAACACCAGAATTTATAGAGGTATCAATATATAACGAGCAAGACGATGAGTATTACCTAGATGACTCTACACTAAGAATAGGAGATTACCTTATTATTCCGGAAGGTACGGAAAAATATGCCGTAAGTAAAAGAGGCAGCCTGATTGGAGTATATAATATTAACAAAGGCTATGCTGATTTCAAGCAGGTGAATATTTTATACAGCAATGCAGAATACTCTATTGTTCAATCAAATACCGCTTACGGCCTGGTTGTTTATGATCATATCGTATTGGATGCAGCCTCCGTAAGTGAAGATGAGTTAATTTATGAGTAATTTTGGTATTTAAAATATGAAAGCAGTACATAAATAAGGAGAATTATGATTAAAGAAAATATAAAACAAGTTGAAGATAATGTGAAGTCCGCTTGTATAAGAGCAGAACGACCTATAGATGAAATAACTTTAATTGCTGTCAGTAAGACGAAACCAATAGAAATGCTATATGAAGCTTATCATAGTGGCTGCAGGGATTTTGGAGAAAACAAGGTACAGGAACTTGTAAAAAAGTATGAAGAGATGCCCAAAGATATAAAATGGCATATGATTGGTCACTTACAGCGTAATAAAGTGAAATACATTATAGATAAAGTGTATTTGATACATAGCGTCGATTCTTTAAGACTTGCCGAAGAAATCAGTAAAGAGGCTTCTAAAAGAAATATAACATCGCATATTCTTATTGAAGTGAATATAGCAGAGGAAGATTCAAAATTTGGTGTATCCGTAAATGATACGTTATCCCTAATTAAAAGCATTTCAAAACTGCCGTCAATTAAGGTCGAAGGGTTAATGACGATAGCACCATTTGTTGAAAATCCAGAAGAAAACAGACAATATTTTGTGGAATTACATAGTTTATATGTTGACATAATGAAAAAAAACATTGATAATGTTAATATGAATGTTTTGTCAATGGGTATGACTGGCGATTACGAGGTTGCTCTGGAAGAAGGGGCAACTTGTATCCGTGTTGGGACAGGCATATTTGGAGAACGGCATTATAATAATTAAGGAGATATTTAGCAATGGGCGTAATGGACAAGTTTTTAAATTATATGAAACTAAATGATGAAGACGATGATTATTATGATGATGATTATTATGATGATAGAGATGATTTACCAAAGAAAGTCGCACCAAAAGATGATACTATTATAGCTGAAGATACAATTGTTAAAAAAGCAACTCCAAAGATAACACCTATGGCAAGGCAACCAAGAAAATTAGTGGGTGCCGGTATGGAAGTATGTGTTATAAAGCCAACTTCGGTAGAGGATGCCAGAGAAATAACGGAAACATTATTAGCAAATAGAACTGTAGTACTTAATCTGGAAGGATTAGATGTAGATATAGCTCAAAGAATTATTGATTTTACTTCCGGTTCTTGTTTTGCTATGAGTGGAAATCTTCAAAAAATATCACATTACATATTTATTATAACTCCTGCGAGTGTAGATATTTCGGGAGATTTTCAAGAATTATTATCCGGGGCATTTGATGTGCCAATTAATAACTGAAATTCAAAACTTCCCAATAACGTGGGAAGTTTTATTTTGAACTGATAGGAGGATGCCTAAGATGGCAAATAGCTTAACCATAAACTATGAAAAAAAACCTTGTTACGATATTGTGTTTTCACAATCCTTTGATGAACTTTTAGAAGAATTAGAACGCTTGAATATTAAAGAAAGACGCCTTTGTATTATAACCGATTCTAATGTAGAGAAAATTTATGCTAAAACAGTACTGGATATCATAAAAGATAAGTGTAAAAAAGCTGTTATTTTTTCATTTTCGGCAGGTGAAGAACATAAGAATCTTGATACAATCAAGAATGCTTATACCTACCTTATCGACCAGGGATTTGATAGAAAAGATTTGCTGATAGCGCTTGGCGGTGGGGTAGTTGGTGATTTAACCGGATTTACTGCCGCAACTTATTTAAGAGGGATAGATTTTGTACAAATTCCCACAACACTGTTGGCACAGGCTGATAGTAGTATTGGTGGGAAAACCGGTGTTGATTTTGATGGGTATAAAAATATGGTAGGAGCATTTCATATGCCTAAGCTTGTATATATGAATGTATCCGTATTAAAAACTCTTGAAGAAAGACAATATTTTTCTGGTTTTGCTGAAATTATGAAGCATGGCTTGATTAAAGATCACCTTTTTTATGAGTGGCTTCTTGATAATATGTATGAAATTTGCGAAAAAGATTTGGACACATTAGTAGAAATGGTAATGAAAAGCTGTTCCATTAAGAAGATGGTAGTTGAAAAGGATCCCACTGAGAAGGGGGACAGGGCGTTACTAAACTTAGGTCATACGATAGGACATGCTATAGAAAAAGCAAAGAAATTCACCTTATATCATGGGGAGTGTGTTGCTTTAGGTTGTGTGGCAGCTGCATTTATCTCATGGAAACGTGAATTATTATCGATGGAAGAGTATTATGAAATCCGTGATATGTTTGTACCGTTCTATCTGCCGATTTCGATAGATAATATAAATCCGGAAGAGATTCTGACCTTGACCAAATCTGATAAAAAAATGGTAGGCGGACAGATTAAATTTATATTATTAAAAAAAGTGGGTAAGGCTATTATTGACACAACAGTAACCGATGATGAGATATTAGGTGCTATTAATGAGATTTATTATGTTGATGAGATGATGTAGGATATCATATAGATGAATGGTCAGGAACAGCTTTATTATTTTCAAATTGAAGAGAAGATGGGGGATGAGAGAATCGATAAGTGTCTTTCGAAGCTTATGGATTCTTTTTCGCGCTCTTATATACAAAAACTTCTGAAGGAAGAAGCGGTCAGAGTCAATGGACAGACGGTAAAAGCAAATTATAAGGTAAAAGCAGATGATGAGGTACATATCCTATTGCCTCCGGCAATAGAACCGGAAATATTACCGGAAAATATACCCTTGGATATACTTTATGAAGATGAGGATGTACTTGTTGTTAATAAACCCAAAGGCATGGTGGTTCATCCCGCTGCTGGTCATTATACAGGTACCCTGGTAAATGCATTAATGTATCATTGTCAGGGAAGCTTATCAGGAATTAATGGTGTTATGCGCCCGGGTATCGTTCATAGAATAGATATGGATACAACAGGATCTATTATTATATGTAAAAATGATTTATCACATAATCATATTGCAGCTCAATTAAAAGATCATTCGGTAGTCAGAAAATATCATGCCATTTGCCATGGTGTCATAAATGAGGAAGATGGTACTATAAATGCACCCATAGGGAGGCATAATGTAGACAGAAAAAGAATGGCTGTCAATGAGAAAAATGGGAAAGAAGCAATCACACATTATAAAGTATTAGAAAGATATAGGCAATATTCATATATTGAATGTGAGCTGGAAACAGGAAGGACACATCAAATACGTGTTCATATGTCAAGTATCGGACACCCTATTTTGGGTGACTCCGTATATGCAAACAATTGGAAAATACCATTTAAATTAGAAGGTCAGTGTCTTCATGCAAAGACATTAGGTTTTATCCATCCACGGACATTAAAATATATAGAAATTGATACACCGCTTCCGGAATATTTTTCCCACCTTCTTGAAGTTTTATAGTGAATCTCAGACATTAGTTAACATAACTATATTATGTCAACTAAAACGAAATAGGTGGAATCTATTTGTTAATATTGCATAAATTATTGAAATTTTTCATTAATTTATGTATAATATATATAATAATAGTGGAATGTAAATGCACTACATATTCCATTAATATAAATGAAGGAGGATGTTGGTATGAATACAATTGTTACGATAGCAAGACAATTTGGCTCCGCAGGAAGAGAGATAGGGGAACAAGTAGCAGAACATTTTAATATTAAATGTTATGATAAAGAACTTCTGACCAGGGCAGCACAAGAGAGTGGTTTTTGTGAAGAAATGATTCAAAATCACGATGAGAGGCCAACAAATTCTTTTCTCTATAATTTAGTTATGGATACTTATTCCTTTGGATACAATGCATCATCTTTTGTAGATATGCCTATTAGTCATAAGGTATTTCTTGCTCAATTTGATACCATTAAGAAGATTGCAGATGAAGGTCCCTGCGTTATTGTAGGACGCTGCGCAGATTATGCGTTGAGTGAGCATAAAAACTGTGTGCACTTGTTTATTTACGGGGATGAAGAAACTAAAATCAAACGCATCATGAAGAAATACAATCTGACAGAAGCAAAGGCAAAAGATATGATTTCTAAGAAAGATAAGCAACGCCAAAGCTATTATAATTACTATTCCTCTAAGAAATGGGGACGCGCTGATAGTTATGACCTTTGTATTAACAGTAGTATCTTAGGAGTGGAAGGTACCGTAAAACTTATTATTCAATTTATAGAACACTTTGAGAATAAGAGAAGATGAATCTAAAATTAAATAGTATTTATTAATTTTAATACCCCAATATGTATCAATGATTCAGTTGGGGTATTATTAATGATATTCAACTATTCGCAAAAGACAAGTTTAATGAATAGTTGGTCTTATTTTTCCCTGTAATCCAGATTACTATTATATTTAGTTACATAATTATTTGTCCCTGCCGGTTTTTGTGATCTTTTGCGACGTTCCGTATAATTTTTTCTATAATCATCTATGGCACTAGCCTGATTCGCTTCTCTGTTATTTTTTAACCTTCTGCTGGTTACCAGAAATACGATTGCCGCTATAATTAAAACAATAAAAAACATTTTCATATAAATAACCATGCCTTTCCATAATCTGCAATAAAAGTCGCTATAAGTCTGAGGAATCAAGAATTATCGTAAAGGGTCCATCATTGATAAGTGAAACTTTCATATCCGCACCAAATTCACCGGATGCAACAGATGGAATCTCAGCCTTACAATTTTGGACGATATATTCATAAAGATTTTTGGCTAATTCGGGATTGCCTGCCTGAATAAATGATGGACGGTTGCCTTTTTTACAATCAGCATATAATGTGAATTGTGAAATTATTAACATACTGCCATCTACCGATTTTAAATCAAGATTAGTCTTTCCGTTTTCATCTTCAAAAATGCGTAGACCTATCAGCTTTTTCATCATTTTATCAGCTACTTGAACGGTATCTGTTTGGCATATACCTACAAAGACAAGGAACCCTTGGTTAATTTCTCCTATTGTACTATTATTTACTATTACTGTGGCTTTTTGAACTCTTTGAATAACAAAACGCATATGAATACTTCCTTACTTATCATTTATCTGATTTTTCTTCCTGACTGCTACTGCTGTCGTTTCCCTTATCACTTGTACTAGAGGTATCATTATAAGGAATAAATACACTCTCTTCAATAGAATCAACATCAACATATTTATCTGTTTCTGTAGGCAGTTCTTTTCTTTTAAGCAACTGATTGATAATTGAACTTATTGCTGCATATATGACTGCAAAAACAGGCACTCCTGCAATCATTCCCAGGATTCCAAATAATCCTCCAAACAAAGTAATGGAGAAAATCACCCAGAATCCGGATAGTCCAGTTGACTCACCAAGTATTTTAGGGCCTAAAATATTCCCGTCAAACTGCTGTAGAACGATAATGAATATAATAAAATACAAACATTGCATCGGATCGATCATTAATATTAATAGTGCACTGGGGATTGCACCGAGATATGGACCAAAAAAAGGAATAACATTTGTAACTCCAACAATAACACTGACTAATACATAATATGGGGTTCCCATAATACTTGTTCCGGCAAAGCAAATAATGCCTATTATAATGGAATCTATGATTTTACCGATAATAAATCCACTAAAAGTCTTATGAGTAAAACGAACATTGGATATTACGGCATTTGCCATTTTGGTTTCAAATACAGCATAGGCGATTTTCTTAGCTTGTCCGGCAAAAAGCTCTTTACTACCTAAAATATAAATAGAAATTATAAATCCAATAAAGAGGTTCCATAATTGCATTAGAAATCCCAGAAAACTCAGTGATAAATTTCTAATCATTTGATTTATCTTGGGAAGAAGGTTAAGATTAAGGTAATTACTTAATTCTCCGGAATACTTATCAAGCATATCCATGGCTATAGCTTCTATATTCGGATTATCCGCCAAAAGTTTTGTAATCCATCTGTTAAGATTATTCACATAAATTGGAAATTGGAAAATAATACTTTGAATGCTCTTGATTAGTTGGGGAATTACTGTAGCAAAAAAACCATATAAGACAATGGTAACAATGACTACCGTAATAAGAATAGATATGGCACGAATCTTTTTAGATCCTCTCTTTTTCTGAAGAACATTCATCTTCTTACAAAATGGGATAACGGCCTTCTCTTCTACCGCATTTAAAACCGGAGTTAACAAATAAGCCAATAAAAATCCATCCAAAATAGGCATAGTAATTTTAACAAATGTTTGAAAACCGGTAGATATATTAGCACCGTGAAATAACAAATAATAAAAGCTGATACTTGCTGCAATCACAAAAAATGCTGTTATACCCCATAAGAAATATTTTTTATAAGTTTTAAATTTCATTTATTTAATTTAACTCCTTTAAGTACATATTCCTAATCATTATTATATCATTGTTTTAATATTATGTAATCGAAAATACAAAAATTGAGTATATAGGATGAAATAAAATATAAAAATGGTATAATATATTCTGGAAGCAAAACATAATGAAAGACAGAAATGAGGAAAATATGAAATTACAGCAAGTGCTAAGTTATGTAAGAAAAGCGATTGATGATTATAAAATGATTCAAGATAATGATAAAATTGCGATTGGTATATCAGGAGGTAAAGATAGTCTTACTCTCCTATATGCTTTGCATAGTTTAAAACAATTTTATCCTAAGAAATTTGATATACATGCGGTAACAGTGGATTTGGGATTTCAGAATCTCAATTTAGAGAAAATCAAATCACTTTGCGAATCACTGGAGGTAGAATATACAATTGTACATACTGATATTGCAAAAATCATATTTGAGGATCGCAAAGAATCAAATCCCTGCTCTCTATGTGCTAAAATGAGAAAAGGTGCCTTAAATGAAGCAATTAAAAAATCAGGATGTAATAAAGTGGCTTATGCTCATCACAGGGATGATGTAGTAGAAACCATGCTGATGTCCTTGATTTTTGAAGGAAGATTTCATACCTTTTCACCAGTCACCTATCTTGATCGAATGGATCTAACAGTAATCAGACCATTGATGTATATGAATGAATCAGATGTTATTGGATTTATAAATAAGTATGAAGTACCTGTTGTTAAGAGCCCATGCCCCGTTGACGGGCATACGAAAAGAGAATATATTAAAAACCTACTAAAGCAGTTGAATATTGAAAATCCTGGTGTAAAAGAAAGAATGTTTACTGCGATACAAAATGGAAATCTGAAAGGATGGCCGGCAATATAACGATGGAAAACAAGAAAAATTATCACGATGAACAAAACAAACTAAATACTTTGCGTATGCGTAATGTCCTTTCTGAATTACCTGCTTTTTGTAAGCAGTTTTTTAGGGGTATTGAGAACAATACTTCCTCCAAGACAAGACTGGCGTATGCTTATGATCTTCGTGTTTTTTTTGAGTATATGCATAAAAATAATTGTTATTGCAATAAAATGGAAATTATGGATTTTCCAATATCCATTTTAGAACAAATAAAACGTGAAGATATCGAGGAATATTTGGAATATATCAGTTATTATCAGAAGGATAATAGGGAAATTACGAATGAAGAGCGCGGAAAGTCACGTAAACTGGCATCATTGCGAAGTTTCTATAACTATTTTTATCAATCAGAATTAATCGATAAAAATCCTGCTGTTTTGATTCCTATGCCCAAAATTCATGAAAAAGAAATCGTTAGACTTGATGCAGATGAAGTATCCATACTCCTTGATCAGGTGGAGGATGGGACAAGTTTAAGTAAAAATCAGTTAAAATATCATGAAAAAACTAAAATTAGAGATATTGCCCTTCTTACACTTTTATTGGGAACAGGAATACGTGTATCAGAATGTGTCGGTCTTGATATCAGTGATGTGGATTTTAAAAATAATGGTATTAAAATACGTAGAAAGGGCGGTTTTGAAACGGTTGTATATTTTGGAGATGAGGTAGAATCCTCCTTAAAAAATTATATTGAACAAAGAAACCATATCATCCCTTTGTCCGGGCATGAATATGCACTATTTTTATCGCTGCAGAACCGTAGGATTACAGTTCGTGCAGTAGAAAACTTAGTAAAAAAATATGCATCAAGGGTAACCACATTAAAAAATATCACCCCACACAAGCTAAGGAGTACGTACGGTACCTCTCTCTATCGTGAAACAGGCGATATTTATCTCGTAGCCGATGTTCTTGGGCATAAGGATGTAAATACCACCAGAAAGCATTATGCGGCCTTAGAAGATGAAAGAAGACGTAAGGCTGCGAATGCTGTAAAACTTCGGGAACCTTAAAATGAGTTTATAGGCTAACCTATAAACTCATTGGAAAAGTAAGGTATTATAATATAACTGCCTATAGTTATTTGATCATCTATTAATCCGTTCATCTTCTTTACTTCATTAATATAAGACTCTTTATCTTCATATTTCCTACCCATATTCTTAGAGGCAATGGACCATAATGTATCTCCCTCTTCTATAGCGATACTCTTATAGTATTTAAACTCAATATTATCCGGTGTAGTTGAATTTGCATTAGAGATAAATCCATTTGCAGCAAATGAAAGAACAATAACAAAGCAAACCGTTATAAAAAACAGGCAAATATTCTTTTTTTGTTGCTGTTCTCTTCTCTTTTTATTATTGTAAATTCTCTTCTCACTTTTACTCATCTTCTGTACTCCTTTTTCAAATAAAATAAATTTCATATAAAAGCTCCGGGCAAGAATCTTTTATAACAGCATATCACCGAACATTTGTTGCGAACGCATGTTCTATATTTATATAATACCGAACAAACATTCTGTTGTCAAGTGTTTTAATGTACAAAATCGAACAAGTATTTGGAATATATGTTTGCTTTTTAAAAAATCATATGATATACTTAGAATAAATAAAACGGAATAGTATATTGGAGATTATTATGGGATATGGAAAAATCAGTAATAAGCAAAAGGAAATATTAGAATATATAAAGGAAGCAATATTAAAACAGGGATATCCTCCGGCAGTTCGTGAAATTTGTGAGGCAGTTCATTTGAAATCAACATCTTCTGTTCACTCCCATTTAGAAACTTTGGAGAAAAACGGATATATCAGAAGAGACCCTACAAAACCGCGTGCTATTGAGATTTGTGATGATAGTTTTCAAATGGTCAGAACTGAAATGGTCAGCCTCCCGGTGGTAGGCAGGGTTGCTGCTGGTGAACCCATACTTGCGGAAGAAAATATTGATAATTATTTTCCTGTCCCCGCTGAAATTGTTCCTTCAGGCGAATCCTTTGTATTAAAAGTAAAGGGCGATTCCATGATAAATGTGGGAATACATAGCGGAGATCAGATATTTGTCAACAGCTGCACGACTGCATCTAATGGTGATATGATTGTTGCGCTTGTGGATGACTCGGCTACAGTTAAGACTTTTTATAAAGAAAAAGGCCATATCCGTTTACAACCGGAAAACGATGATATGGATCCCATTATCGTTGACGACTGTCAGATTTTGGGGAAGGTATTCGGAGTATTTCGATTGTATAAATAAGGAATTTGGATTAATACAAAATAAAAAAGCTATGTATATGATTGTCAATTGACATTAGATCATAAACATAGCTTTTACTCATTTTATTAATTTTTATTAATATAATTTAATCATTAAATCTTACTTTAATATATGATTTGATTTCTTCCACACATCTGTCGAAGCCAAGTTTTGAACTATCCAGGCACAAATCATAATTTCTTGCATCCGTCCATTCGCGACCGGTATAATATTTATAGTACTCTGCTCTTCTTTTATCTGTTTTAGCAATATATTTTTCCAAATCTTTAGAATGTAGACTGATCTTTTTGGCTGCTTGTTCCATGCAATAATCTTTAGGGGCATGGATGAAGACACTTAAAACATTGCTATAGTCTTTTAATACATAATCTGCGCAGCGTCCTATTATAACACAGGATTCTTCCTCTGCCAGCTTTTTAACTATCTTAGCCTGATAATTAAAAAGATTATTATCTGATACAAAATCATCATTATCAGGAGGAATAATTTGACCGGTATAAATATTTTTTACTATTTTAAATAGATTGGTCATTTTAATTTTCTCATCAGCATTTTCGAATAATCTTTCGTTAATTCCACTATCATCTGATGCAAGTTTTAACAATTCTTTATCGTAATAATTGATATTTAAATCTTTTGCGAGCATTTCACCGATGGTTCGTCCGCCGCTTCCATATTGCCTTGCTATTGTAACTACTACTTGTTTATCCATCAAGACTGACACCTCCCAATTCTTAAGTTATTATGCTTCACCAAGGTAAGCTTTCTTTATGGAATCATCATTTAAAAGTTCGCTTGCCTTTCCATCTAATACAATATTCCCTGTTTCAAGTACATATGCTCTGTCTGCGATAGATAACGCTTTTTTCGCATTTTGTTCCACAAGAAGAACTGTCGTTCCACCGGAACTTACTTCTTTGATAATTTCAAATATTTCATTAACAAAAATAGGTGAAAGTCCCATGGAAGGTTCATCCATCAGAATTATTTTAGGATGTGACATCAGAGCCCTTCCCATAGCCAACATCTGCTGCTCACCACCACTTAATGTGCCGGCCAACTGATTTTGGCGTTCCTCTAAGCGGGGAAACTTTTTATATATAGCCTCTAATGTTTCGTTTATTTCCGTTTTATTTTTTCTTGTATATGCACCCATTTTTAAATTCTGCAAAACAGAAAGCTGTGCAAAAACTCTTCGGCCTTCCGGTACATGTGCCATTCCCATAGATACAATTTTATGTCCTGGAATTTTCCCAATGTCCTGTCCTTCAAAATGAATCGTACCCGTTTTAGCAGAAAGCAAACCGGTAATTGTATGAAGAATCGTTGTTTTTCCTGCGCCATTTGCACCAATAAGTGCAATAACTTCACCTTCGTTAACATCGAAAGATATGCCTTTGATTGCCTGAATCATGCCATAATAGACTTCCAAATTTCTAATTTCAAGCATAGCCATCCTTTTATTTCCTCCTATTCACCAAGATACGCTGTAATAACTTGGGGATCATTAAGTACAGTACCTGTTTTTCCTTGTGTAAGAACACGACCAAAATTAAGTACCGTAAGTTCTTCACAAATACCTGAAACCAGTTTCATATCATGTTCAATTAACAATATAGTCATATCAAATTTATTTCTTACAAACTGTATGGTTTTCATCAGCTCGCCCGTTTCATTAGGGTTCATGCCGGCAGCCGGCTCATCTAAAAGCAATAATTCAGGTTCCGTTGCCAGTGCTCTTGCTATTTCTAATTTCCGCTGCTTGCCATACGGCAGATTACTGGCTAATAAATCGGCTTCTTCATCCAGATTAAAGACTTTCAGAAGTTCAAAGGCACGTTCGTTCATTTCCTTCTCTATTCTATAATAGGAAGGAAGGCGAAAAATACCTTCAATGGTTGAATAATGATAATTATTATGAAGTCCTACTTTCACATTATCCAATACCGTTAAATCTTTAAACAGACGAATATTTTGAAAGGTTCTGGCAATTCCGGCTTTATTGATATCAACTGTTCTTAAACCGGTAATGTCGCGATTATTTAATTTTATAATTCCTTCATTTGGCTTATAAACACCTGTTAAAAGATTAAAAATTGTAGTTTTACCAGCCCCATTAGGACCAATCATGCCATATAACTGTCCCTTATTAATTTCTAAATTAAAATTATCAACTGCGCGTAATCCACCAAAGGAAATGGTTAAATTTGTAACTTCAAGTAATGCCATGATTATTTAACCTCCTTTTGATTCATTTTTTTGGAAAAATATTTATGTTTTATCTTCTCTTTCCATGCAATTGCTTTAGGGCTCCAATTAAATAACATCATAGCAATCAATACGATAGAATAGATTAGCATACGATAATCACTCAAACCTCTTAATAACTCAGGTAATAAGGTTAGAACTACTGCTGCTATGATAGAGCCTCTTATATTACCAATTCCACCAAGAACTACAAAAACAAGAATCATGATAGACATATTATATCCAAAGTTTTTGGGAAGGGCTGTAAGAGTTGAGAGGTTATGGGCATATAATACACCTGCTACTCCTGCAATTGCCGCAGATATCGAAAAAGCCATAAGCTTATATTTTGTGATATTGATACCTAAGGATTCAGCTGCAATACGGTTATCCCGTATAGACATAATAGCACGGCCATCTCTTGAATTAATTAAATTTAAAATTATAAATAAAGACAAAAAGATTAAAATAACTCCAATTGTAAACGACGAATTATGAGGAGTTCCCGTAATACCTTGAGCCCCATTGATTATTATTTCGCCATCCACATCCATATTTAATGAAATTGAATCCTTCATGGAAAAATGAAAACCATTTTTATCTCTTCCTATATATAATACATTTACTAAATTTTTAATAATTTCACCAAAAGCCAGGGTAACAATCGCCAGATAATCTCCTTTTAATCTCAGAACCGGTATTCCGATTATGATTCCAAAAAATCCTGCAACAAGTGCTCCTATAAGAATAGCGAGAGTAAACCTTAAAGCATCCGGCATTGCACCTACCATGCATTTCGAGAAAAACGCACCTGAAAAGGCGCCTACGCACATAAACCCGGCATGACCCAAACTTAGCTCACCTAAGATACCAACCGTTAGATTCAAAGAAACGGCCAGCATAACATAAATACAAAGAGGAACCAAGAGCCCTTCCATTAGACTGGATATCTGGTCCGTAAAGATAAATGTTTGAACAATGATATATGTAATTAATACTAATAAATAAGTAGATATATTACTTTTAGTTTTATTCTTAAATATATTTAAAAATCCTGTTTTATTTATTTTCATAGCAGCACCTTACACTTTCTCTTGTATATTCTTGCCTAAAATACCAGTTGGTTTAACAAGAAGAACGATAATCAATACTGCGAATACAATGGCATCAGCCATTTGTGAAGAAATATATGCTTTTCCTAGAATTTCAATAATACCTAATAATATCCCGCCAATCATTGCTCCGGGAATGGAGCCTATTCCACCAAATACTGCTGCTACAAAGGCTTTAATACCTGGCATTGCACCTGTATATGGTGTTAATGAGGGATAGGAAGAACATAATAAAACACCTGCAATCGCTGCTAATGCAGAACCGATAGCAAAAGTAAGAGCAATGGTTCCATTCACATTGATTCCCATTAATTGTGCTGCCCCTTTATCCTCTGATACAGCTTGCATTGCTTGACCTGACTTAGTTTTATTAACAAAAATAGTAAGTACTATCATTATTAAAATACCTACTCCTATGGTTACAATGGTTTCTCCGGATATGATTAATTGCTCATTGGCTAATTTCAACGGACCGATAGAAACAACGGAAGTAAAAGATTTTGTATTTGCGCCAAAGATAATCAGGGCAAGATTCTGTAATAAATAACTTACGCCAATGGCAGTTATTAAAACAGCAAGCGGTGATGCTGCATTACGAAGAGGTTTATAGGCAACGCGCTCAATGGTTATACCAAGCACGGTACAGATAACAATTGCAACTAGAATTCCAAGTAGTGGGGGAAGCCCCAAAGTACTCACTATGGTAAATACGGCGAAGCCACCAATCATAATAACATCACCATGGGCAAAGTTAAGCATTTTAGCAATACCATAAACCATAGTATAACCAAGTGCTATAATTGCATACACACTGCCAAGGCTTACGCCATTAATTAAGTACGAAATAAAACTCATAAGAAACACCTCATCAATCATTTATAAACTATGAGATTAGATTATATCATTAATTGCTTTTAGAATCAAGGATTCCTATTATATCAAAAACTGGGGGAAACACGTTTTCCCCCAGTTTGTAAGATTTATATGATTCACATTACATAAGCGTAAATACTAATTACATAGCTGTATAGACACCATCGATAATCTGAACTGCTTTGGGTGACTTGTTAGGTTCTCCGGAAGCATCCCATGTCATGCCTTCACTTGTAAGACCATTTACTGTAATTTCTGTCATTGATACTTTCAAAGCATCACACATTGCAGAAGCATCCATATCTGGTGTCAGATTCGATTTTTCTGCCGCTGCCTTTATTGCATAGATAGCATCATAAGCATCTGCAGCAAATTGATTCGGTGTTTCGTTATGTTTTTCTTTATAAGTTGCTACAAAGTTCTTAGTAAGTTCATCCTGTGCATCTGCAGCAAATGGTGTAAGAAGCATAACGCCTTCTGCTAAAGATATATCAAAGTTTTCCACGTCAAGAATACCGTCTAAACCATCACAACCAAAGAATATAGGTGAAAAATTCAATGTTGCTGCCTGAGAAAGTATCAAAGAAGCTTCTGTATAATAAATAGGTAAAAATACTAATTCTGCTCCACTATCTTTGGCTTTTTGAATCTGCACTGAAAAATCTGTTTTACTGTCTGCGGTAAATGCTTCAGAAGAAACAATCTCAAAAGGTTGGTTTTCTGATTCTGACACAAATTTTTGATAAATACCAGATGAATAAATATCGGAACTATCATAAATCACAGCTACTTTTGATGCAATTTCATTTTCTCCAATGTATTTAGCGGAAGCCATACCCTGATCAGGATCAGAGAAGCATACACGGAAAGCATTATCATATTTGATACAATCAACAGAAGATCCTGAAGGAGTTAACTGGAACATATTATCTGCTGCTGTCTTTTCTGCAACAGCAACACTACAGCCACTAGTAACAGCTCCCATAAGCATCTGCATATCCCAGTCTTTTAATGTATTATATGCATTAACTGATTTCTCAGCATCGCACTCATCATCCTCAAAACGAAAATCAATCTGATAACCATTAATTCCACCTGCCGCATTGATTTCATCTACGGCTATTTTTGCTGCATTTGAAACAGCCATTCCATAAACGGCCTGACCACCTGTTGTAGGACCGATACCACCTATTTTAAAAGCAGCGCCTTCTACGGTTTCGTTAGCTGAATCTGATTGGGTGTTTGCTGTATTGCCGCAACCTGCCAGTAAAGAGATAAGCATAGCAGAAGCTATAACAGCACTAATAAATTTTTTCATAATTTTCCTCCTCAATTTTACAGTGACCTATTTAGTCACTTTCGAATTATATTACTCTGAAACAAAAAAAATGTCAATGTAATTTAAACATTTTGTCATTTCAAATAGATAATATATCAATTCTACTTCATTATCATACATAAATCATGTATAAAAACAGTTTGTTTGGAGAAAATGAAAATGATACAAAAATTCTCTTGAATGGAGGTTTCATATGAATAATAAAATATTGGATTGTATCGCTTTGACTCTTACCATCATAGGAGCAATTAACTGGGGGCTTATCGGATTCCTAAGTTTTGATTTGGTAGCCTTTATCTTTGGTAATATGTCATGGATATCAAGAATCATATATGCTTTAGTAGGTATCAGTGGACTATATCTTATTACTTTCTATATGTATTTAGGTGACAGATCCAGAAGCTAATGCATAAAACGGCGCTAATTGTTAGCGCCGTTTTTAATCATTAAATATCTGATAATTTTATATGTTCACCATCACGCCAAATACGTTCCAAATCATAAAACAAACGATTTTCTTTGTCGAATACATGTATAATAATATCACCAAAATCTAATAAAATCCAGTTGGCAGTATCATACCCCTCAATTTGTTTTACAGGGAAACCTGCTAATCCTAACTGCTTTTCCACATTGTCTGCCAGTGATTGTATCTGGCTGCGGTTTGTACCATTTGCAATAATAAAATAATCAGCAATAACGGTAACCTTACTAATATCTATGACTCTGATATCCTCTGCCTTTTTATCTTCTAATGCCTTGATAGCAAGCTGTGCCATCTTTTTAGCTTCTTCTCTATTCATCTAATTACCTTTCTTTTTTCTATCATCTAATAATGTTATATAATAATCATAAGTTTTCTGTGTCATTAAATCAATTTCACCATCAATCGTTTGTAAATAAACTAGGATATCCCCCAAAATATAAACCAGAGCTTCGTCTAAATCCCTAAATGCCAGCTTCCTGATTTCCGAAAGATTTGGAGCTTGTTTTCTGCTCGGCTCTATATAATCTGCTACAAAAATAATTTTCTCCAAAAGAGACATGTTGGGACGACCTGTGGTATGGTTTAAAATGGCATTTATCGTATCAGTGTCATGTATATGAAATTTTTGCATAGCAATATAGCTGCCGACTTTTGGATGAAGTAAAAAAGGGTTGCTTCTTTCAATGGCGTTAACGCTAATGTTGTGTTTATCACAAATATACAATCGTTTTTCATTGCTTAAGCATTTCGCGCAATCATGCAACATACCTGCTGTTTCTGCTTTTAATATATCTTCGTCGTAACGCATTGCAAGTGCAGCAGCAGTATAAGAAACCCCTAAAGTATGTTCAAAGCGTTTATCATCTAATGCTTTCTCCATTGCTTTCCGTATTTTTTTTATATTGGAAGACCTAGAATCCATCTTTCAGACCTCCGTCATAAGTTTTGATGTTTGTGTACTTTTCAATCATAGACATGATTTTCTATGATATAATCTATAACCTTATCAGGTACCATATAACGAATAGATTTCTTTTCTTTCATTCTATTACGTATATCGGTAGATGATATTGTTATTTCTTTTAATGGAAGTAATTTTATCTTTGCCAGATACTTCTCTTCTAAGAACTCAATCTGTGCTTTCAAGTCTTTTGGCTTTTTGTTATCTCTGACCGCAGCCAGAATCACACAATTTGAACAAATAATCTCCGGATGCTTCCACAAATCCAAATTATAAAGACTGTCCGCCCCCATAATAAAGTAAAATGCGGTATTGGGGTGTTGTCTTTTTAATTCCAAGAGTGTTTCGAAAGTATAAGTATTACCCTCCCGCTCCACTTCCATGGAAGATAAAGAAAATTCCGGATTGCTTGAAATAGCAAGTCTTGTCATTTCCAAACGCATCTTTTTGTCGGCAACATCTTTGTTTGCCTTAAGATAAGGATGACCGCTTGGAATGAACATAATCTCATCTAATAGAAAAGTTTCTTTTGCTGTTTCTGCAAGTAAAAGATGTCCTAAATGGATGGGATTAAAGGTTCCGCCCATGATTCCTACTTTTTTCTTATACTTCTCCATAAACCACATTCCTTTTTTTATATTAACATTAAAATATTAATGTTTAATGTTAATATTTAAGATGGCAGAATAATTTTTTTGTGATCTTTGTTTTCCTTATATAATACTATCTTTTTCCCGATGACTTGTACAACTTGAGAGTGTGTACGTTCCGAGAGCATTTCTGCAATTGCTCTTGGATCATCCACGCAGTTTTTCAAGACAGCAATCTTTATCAATTCTTTTGTATTAAAGGATTCTGCTACAGCTTCTGTCAGTTCAGGTGTTAAACTGGATTTCCCAACATGAAAAATAGGATCCAGATTACTTGCCAGACTTTTTAAATAACTTCTTTGTTTGCTTGTCATAATGTAATTCTCCTAGATTAATTTTAATTATACTATTTATAATAATCAAAGGAATGTCCATACATGCGGACTGTATCGCCTTCTTTAATTCCAAGCTCTTCAAGTTCTTCCAAAATTCCATTTTGTTTTAAGAAATTTTGAAAGAAAGCAAATCCCTTCTCAGTTTCAAGATTGGTGTAACCAAGCATCTTCTCAATGCGAGGTCCTTCCACAACATATTCATCTTCTTTTTCATCATAAATAACCGTATATGGTTCATTGTTATCTGCAGCATATTCAGGAAAATATTCTTGTTCAAAAATAATTATTTTATCATCCATTTGTACAAGAAGATTATTCACATGATATAAAATTTCACGTAACCCCTGTCCGCTAATCGCTGAAATGGGGAATACCTTAATTCCCTTAGGTTCGAACTCAGCTTTGATTTTATTAATTGCATCCTGATCATCATTATATAACATATCGATCTTATTTGCTGCAATTACTTGAGGGCGTGATGCAATTTCAGGATTATATGCATTTAATTCTTTATTTATTGCATAGATATCCGCGATTGGATCTCTGCCTTCTGTGGAAGCCGCATCCACAATATGGATGATGACCTTTGTTCGTTCGATATGTCTAAGGAATTCATGTCCAAGTCCAACTCCCTCTGAAGCCCCTTCTATCAATCCGGGAATATCCGCAATGACGAAACCTTTCGCATCTTCCAAGTCTACGACTCCAAGATTTGGATTCAATGTGGTAAAATGATAATTAGCAATTTTAGGTCTGGCATTGGATACTTTTGACAGGAAAGTGGATTTCCCTACATTGGGAAAACCTACAAGCCCCACATCTGCAATTACTTTCAATTCCAATTGGAGCTCCAGCTCCTGTGCTTCCTGACCGGGCTGGGCATATTTGGGAGCTTGCATGGTGCTTGTGGCATAATGTTGATTGCCCTTACCGCCTCGGCCTCCCTTTAGTAACACAATGCGTTGATTGTCACCTGACATATCATAGACCACCTTATCGGTTTCCGCCTCTTTAAGCACTGTCCCATGGGGAACTTTTATAATAATATCAGTACCATTTTTACCCTTACAGTTTTTCTTACCACCCTCTGCTCCATTTTGTGCACTGTAATTCCTGATGTGTCTAAAATTAGTGAGAGTGTTCATTCCCTCATCTACTTCAAAAATCACACTCCCACCGTCACCGCCGTCGCCACCGTCAGGACCACCGTTAGGTACATATTTTTCTCTGCGGAAAGAAACATGTCCATTTCCGCCTTTACCGCTTTTTACATAAATTTTTGCTCTATCAGCGAACATTATTTAACCAACTTTCTTATATTAAAACAGGCTTCAAACACTAGGTATGTTTGAAGCCCGATTCTTTCGTATTATTTCACTACAGGATATACGGAAGCTTGTTTTTTATCTCTTCCTTTTCTTTCAAATCTAAGTACACCGTCTACCAATGCGAATAAAGTAT
>CAYXCV010000013.1:0-40869 GCA_964463365.1 uncultured Kineothrix sp. | reverse complement strand
TGGGCATGTTGGGGACTTTCACCCCTTAGAGCGCGCCCATGGCGCGCAAACAAAAGGCAGGATTAGCGCAATTACGCTTCATCCTACCCAAGTTTACTATCATAGAAAGCTATTCATCTATCGGATAACCATTTCCGCTGTTATCAGTTGTTCTATCATTTGGTTTATTATTTTTATTCTTACGGATTTCCTTGTTTATGGTTCCGCCTTCATAAACTCCTTCGGGTATGGTATAGACAGGTTTATCATCTCTGGCTTTTTTCATAAGCTGCCTCCTTTATAAAATACTATGATTTTATAATACCCAAAACAAACGAATAAAAAACATAATTACCACAGGTTTTCCGGATATAATCCCTTATCCTTCAACCCCTTAATGGCATTTACAACTGTTTCCTTATCTTCCTTATAGGTTACACCATACCAGCGGTCATAAGATTTTAAAACGGTTACCTCCGCTTTCTCTTCTTCAATCAATTTGTCAACCACACTTGGTAAGAAATATTCACATTTGAACGGATTCTCTTTCAGTCCCTTCTCAAGGAATGCCGGAAATCCTCCCTGAAGCTCTTTTAAAAAGCTGGCTGAAAATCCCCACATATTCATGGACACTGTACTTCCTTCAGGAATCAAATGCCAGGTTGTGCCTTCGTCCTCTGTATATACTGTTTCATTTCCTCTTTTTTCAATATGTGTTCTTTCCGTAATGTCCGTCAAATATCCACTTGCATCCGTTTCACATACACCTCTTGCCACATGTCCATTCTCCGTCAATGTATTTTCAAGAACATAGCCAACCATTGCATACTTATATTTCTCTCCATCTTCATGAGAAATCAGAAAATCATAAATCTGGGAAAATGCACTGCGCCCATAATAATCATCTGCATTGATTACTACAAAAGACCCATCAACCACGCCTGCACAACTTAAAACTGCATGCCCTGTTCCCCAAGGTTTCTGTCTGCCTTCCGGAACTGCAAAGGATTCCGGTATATTTAATATATTCTGGTATACATACTCTACCTCTATAAATGACTTCACACGATTGCCGACTACCTCTTCAAAGTCTTTTTTATTTTCTTCTTTAATTACAAAAATCACTTTCTCAAACCCAGCTTTTACTGCATCATACAGCGAAAAATCCATAATAATATGACCTTTATCATCTACAGGATCAATTTGTTTCAATCCTCCATAGCGGCTTCCCATGCCTGCTGCCATAATCACCAAGACTGGTTTTTCCATTACTAGCTCCTCCTTAAATTCGTACTTGCAAATTATATGCTTTATTTTCTCTCACTCATAAGATATACTTTATAATATCCTTTTATATTATAACAACTTAACAGGGAGGGCAACATAAATGTCTTATGAACGTATCACGATTAAAAAAGAAATTATCATAGACAATCTATATTTCATCCAATCCTATAAGAACATAAGCGATTATCATCCCCTTCACCAACCCAAAAATTTCTGGACTCTTTTATATGTTAATAAGGGTTCTGTTCATATCATTAAAGATGGGGTCACACATCCTCTGTTCAAGGACAACATTGTTTTTTTTAAACCGGGGGAATACTATAACGTATGCGCAAACGGCACAATCTCCACCAGTTTTGTTATGATTGGATTTGACTGCCAATCTGATGCTATGGATTTTTTCAAAGATAACATCCTGGAAATCATTCCTGCCTCGCGTACTCTGTTTACTAACATTATTAAGGAAGCCCGTCTGACTTATGCCAATGATAATCCAATGACTTATAACAAGTTAAGGCGCAAAGAGAATACTTCTATTCCCTTTGCTTCCGAACAAATGATTCAGATATATCTGAATCTTATTCTCATTCGCCTCATACGAGACAATGACATTGACAGTCCGTTTGTTGCTATTCCAAAATCAACCCGCCAAAAAAGTGAGGATGATTTATTTTACAAAATTATCGATTATATGGAAGAAAATATAAGTCAAAAATTAACCATACAGAAAATATGCCGGGATAATCTGATTGGCAGGTCACTTCTGCAAAAGCTTTTTAAAGACCATACAGGCAGCGGAACCATTGATTCCTTTACTAATATGAAAATTAATATGGCCAAGCAGCTGATTTGCGATAATCAAATGAATTTCTCAGAAATAGCAGAAAAACTCGGATATAGCTCTATCCACTATTTTTCCAGACAATTTAAAAATATGACTGGAATGACTCCCACAGAATATCAGGAATCCATATTTTCTTCCACAGAAAAGCCGGCTAAGTAACACTTATCCGGCTCAATCTATTGATATTCTAACCGCATTCGTTAAAAAGCAACGTTTTTTATATAATTCTATTCCTCTTTAAATGGGAACAGTAGTTTTTGGTTCTCTTCTGTATATAGATTATCTTTAGTAATAAGTTCACAGCCGGAATCAATCTTTTTACTAATTTTTTCACCGTTTAATAAATCAATGGCTGCTTCCATTCCCAGATATCCCATTTTATAAGGATTCTGTACGATAATACCTTCAAAGACACCCGCTTCCAGTAACTGTATCTCTTCTAATGAGCTATCAATTCCAACTACCTTGATTCGATTATCTAACTTCATATCCTGAATCGCTCTTACTGCACCTACTGCCGAATATTCATTAAGTCCGGCCACAATACTGATATCCGGATACTGTTCCATAAGTTCTATCATTAAATTATATGCTTTATCATACTCTGAATTACAAAACACTACGTCTACAATTCGTTCCTCATCCTCTCCCAAGCCTTTACGCACACCAGCTTCTCGTTCTATCGCTGTGGAGGAGTTCTTTACATGTCCCATAATAGCAATCTTTGAATCTTCTGTCACAAACGTCTTCATGAAGCTGCCTTCCACTTCGCCCAGCTTTACATTATCCGTTGCAACAACCGCATCTGCAATATCCTCATCTATCTCCGAATCAATTAATACCAGCGGTATTCCTGCTTCCTTTACCTTCCTGGCATACTCTGTTGTTTCGGTATAGCTTGACGGAGACAGTAAAATAGCATCCGGCTTCTGTTCAATCGCCCAGTCTATCAGTACATTCTGTCTGGCAATATCATGTTCCGCATCGGGAGCAACAATACTAACATCCGCCTTCTTCTCCCATGCCGCCATTTCCACGCCTTCTATGAGCTGAGTCCAAAAATGGTTATTTTCATCAATGATTTTAGGTATAAATATGATATTATATTGCTTATTTTCTTTATTGCTCTGTAAATAAAGGATACCTGCAATGGCTATGGCTGCACCAATGATAATCCAAACAATGAATAGTTTATATTTTTTCATTATGTACCTCCCCTTTAAAGCCTTTGGGAATTGTAAGTGTTACAGTTGTCCCCTTTTCCGGTGTACTTTCAATATGAAGACCGTACTTCTCACCGTAATACTGCTGAATCCTTGTCTGTACACCATATAGACCTATTATGTCATAATCTTCATTCGCTTTGGATATATCAAAGATATTTTCTAATGTTTCCTCATCCATGCCGACTCCATTATCTATCACTTTCAAAATGATATTATTATCCTCGGCATAACCAATAATTCTGATAACTCTCGTATATTCAATATTCCTGATTCCATGGACAACTGCATTTTCAACAAGCGGCTGTAATATCAAATTGATAACTGGTTCCTGACCGATATCAGGATCTACATTGATCTCATATTCCAGCCTTCCGGTATAATCTTGTTTGTTTTTATAGTGCATTCTCTGAATCCTCAGATAGGTTCTCGCATATTCCACTTCCTGCATTACCAACACTTTTTGGTTGTCACTGCGAAGATCCTGTGTGAGTTCATCCATTTTTTCTGTCACAGGTCTAGTCACAAACTTTGCAATAAAGAAAGATAATACGATTGCCACTAAGAGCAGTATGGCCGCGGAAAGCATAAACATTCTCTGTGCCTCCTCCTTCTCCTTCATAAGATTGGAAAGGGAAGCAACCCCAACCACTCGCCAGCCGGTTTTTTCCGATTCTGAAACCGTATAAAGCTTACTCTCTGCTCCTGTACCCGTTATAAAGTAATTGGATTTACAGCCAAGCACTTGACCAATCTCCTCCACCGCCAGTCCGCTATATAGGAGCTGCTGCTTGGGATGGTAGATAATCTTTCCCTTCTCATCAATGATAAACATATAACTTCCGGATGCCAGATTACTGCTTTCACATAAATCTTTTAATACTTTATAATTTAAATCTATAAAAAATACGCCTTCGTTTTTCCCTGTTACGGGATTCATAATTCCTTTGCTTAAGGTTACCACCCATTTATAGTTATTATAAATCATATGCTGAACATGAGATGCCGTCAGATTCGTCTCATACCCATTGATTGCCTGGGCATACCAATCTATATCCATCAGCTCCACATTCCCGTTCAGTGTGTCTTCACCTTCATTAATGATAAATTTAAGATCGGTTGTCACAACACCGATATTAGAAATATCCTGTCGGGAATTCAGCACCGTATTGTATTGTGTCATGATATTATTATAAAGCCTGGCTTTTTCCACCGTGCTTAAATCATCAAATAAATATTTCTGAACATCGCCGCCTTGCACCACCATATCGGATATACTCTCCATATTAAAAATGTAGGAATCGATATCCCGATTGATTTGTCTTGCTAACTTCGTCTTGTAGTGAATAGAATTATTCATGATTGCTTTTTCAGTATATCGAATAGATATGATATAAAATATGAATAAAGTAATAATGATAAGAAGGGCAAAACAATAAAAGACAGATTTTCCTATACTTTTAAATGGTGTTGAAGCATCAAACTTTGGTTTAAACATATGAACCCCCTATCTTTTACATATTTTAAGACAATTTTCCACGTATAACCCTATTCTAATGCTTCTCACCATTCTTCGCAAGATATATCAAAGTATTTTATTTTTTAATTGAAAAAATCTAAGTCGTAATGCATTGGTTACCACTGATACGGAACTAAAACTCATAGCTGCTGCTGCAATCATAGGATTTAATAAAATACCAAATGTACGGTATAGAATCCCTGCTGCAACCGGAATGCCGATGATATTATAGAAGAACGCCCAGAATAAATTCTGTTTTATATTTCTCATTACGGCACGGCTTAGACTAATTGCCGACGGAACATCCATCAAATCACTCTTCATCAACACAATATCTGCTGACTCAATAGCGATATCCGTACCTGCTCCGATTGCTATTCCTACATCCGCCCGCGCCAAAGCCGGAGCATCATTGATGCCGTCTCCAACCATGGCCACCTTTTTTCCCTGCTCCTGCAAAAGGCGGATTTCATATTCTTTTCTGTCAGGCAGTACATCTGCAATTACCTTATCAACACCTACCTGACCTTGAATCGCCTCCGCTGTTCTTTGATTATCTCCGGTCAGCATAAAGACTTCAATTCCCATCTCTTTCAAACGCTTGATTGCATTCATACTTGTGCCCTTGACCACATCCGCAACTGCTATGATTCCAAGAAGCTTACCATCACTTGCAAAGTATAAAGGTGTTTTTCCTTCCTTGGCATACGTTTCTTCCTGTTTGATATATTTCTGAATATCAATACCCAACGACTCCATCATAACACGGTTTCCGGCATAACAAGGAGCTTCTGCAATACTGCCTGCAATACCCTGCCCCGGTATCATTTTAAAATCACTGACTTCCAGCAATACCGCATCTTCTTCTTTTGCCTTTTTCATAATTGCTTCTGCCAGAGGATGACCTGACATCTTCTCAAGAGAAGCTGCAATACTTAATAACATAGGTTGATCTGCTTCTGCCATAAGAATATCCGTAACCACCGGTTTTCCTTCTGTTATGGTTCCTGTTTTATCCAGTACCACGGTATCGATGTTATGAGCAATTTCCAATGACTCCGCTGATTTTATTAAAATACCTCCGGATGCCCCTCTTCCGGTTCCCACCATAATGGCTGTGGGCGTCGCCAGTCCAAGAGCACAAGGGCAGGATATGACCAGTACAGAAATACCGATTGTAAGGGCGAATTCAAAGCTCTGACCTGTAAGCAGCCATATTAAAACCGCACCGATGGCTATTACAATAACTACCGGAACGAAAATACCACTGATTTTATCTGCCAGTTTGGCGATAGGGGCTTTAGAGGATGTAGCCTCATCCACAAGGCGGATAATCTTCGAAAGCATGGTATCCTCTCCTACCGCTGTTGCTTTCATGTTAAAATATCCGGTCTGGTTGAGTGTACCTCCCGTCACCCTGTCACCTATATGCTTTTCAACAGGCAGGCTTTCTCCGGTAATTGCCGACTCATCCACGGAGGAATAGCCTTCTGTAAGCACTCCGTCCACAGGAACTGCATCCCCGGCCTTTACTACCAGAATATCCCCATTGATTACCTCTTCCACCGGAATGGTTCTTTCCTTTCCTCCCCGTAGTACAATGGCTGTCTTAGGAGTCAGATCCATCAGTTTGGTGATGGCTTCTGACGTGCGTTTCTTTGCCCTGGCTTCAAAATATTTGCCAAGTGTAATAAGGGCAAGAATCATAGCTGCCGATTCAAAATATAAATCCATCGAAAATCTATGAACAAGCTCCATATCTCCATGTCCGAATCCCCATGCTATCTTGTAGATGGCATAGATTCCATATACAAAAGCAGCTCCTGATCCAAGCGCTATTAATGAATCCATATTAGGGGATAAACGAAACAAATTTTTAAACCCAACTCTAAAATACCGATTGCCGGCAATTATAACAGGAAGTACTAACAGGAATTGAGTGAACGCATAAATCATTGCATTCTCCATTCCCTTTAGAAATCCCGGCAACGGCCATCCTGCCATCTCTCCCATAGCAATATAAAATAGGGGAACTGTAAAAATCATAGAAACAATAAGCCTTTTCTTCATTGCCTTCATTTCCAGCTCCGCATGATCAACAGGTTGTGTTGCTGCCTGCTTTTTCTCCTGCTTATGGAGAAATGCTCCATAGCCTAATTTTTCAACTTTTTGCAATATATCAGCAGAATCCAACATACTCTCGTCATAAGTGACAGACATATTGTTTTTCAACAAATTCACACTGATTTCTGATACTCCCTCAAGCTTCGCAATGCCTTTTTCCACCCGTGAAGAGCAGGCTGAGCAAGTCATTCCGGTAATATCGTATAATTCATTATTTATCATAATCTTGTTACCTCCATAATTACTTCATTTGACACATAATTTAGCGTTTGATATTATTATATATAGTTCCTATTATATTAACAAGAATGCACTATTTAGTAATATAGTACCCAAAAAGATACTGTC
Organism: uncultured Kineothrix sp.; assembly: GCA_964463365.1. Lineage (GTDB taxonomy): Bacteria > Bacillota > Clostridia > Lachnospirales > Lachnospiraceae > Kineothrix. The sequence goes on along the minus strand of CAYXCV010000013.1, from coordinate 33,545 downwards.
AGACACAAATATTGCAGGTTGTGGAAAGGCATGGTTATTAATATGAATCAATCAAATAAAAATTGTCCTGTATCAGCGACGATTCAGTTAATAGGCGGTAAATACAAAGCTCTTTTGTTATGGCATTTGACAAATAAAATATTACGATTTAATGAATTAAGGAAATTAGTACCGGAAGCGACTCCCAAGATGCTGACACAGCAGTTAAGGGAATTGGAAAGTGATGGATTAATTCATAGAGAAGTTTATCCTGTGGTTCCGCCGAAGGTAGAATACTCTTTAACCGTACGGGGAAAAAGCCTCTTTCCCATCTTAAAAGCTATGTATGATTGGGGTGCTGACCTTATGATCGAACAGGGAAACTGTCCGGCATGTTCCATGACTATGGATACTTCCGAAGATTAAAACAGCCGGCAAACACATAAGTATTTGCCGGCAATACCTTTTCATATATTTTCTAAAATGTAAACCATTCTTTTAACAATTCTGAGTTTCCACCCTTAATCGGAACACGGTAAAAATAATCATTATTACCTGACACCTCATCGGTCTCTGCAATTGCCTCATAATAAAGATAACCATCCTCTGAGGCAAAATGTAGAATACCCCAATACTCTTCTGCCCGCATATTCGCAATTATCTCAGCATCATCTTTACCATCCATTGATATTTTGATGATGTTGCCGTCCAGCGTTGCTATCAGCTTATCTTCATAAGCTAAGAAAGAATAATTGGAAGAACCCTGAAAGCTGAGAGGTATTTCATATTCGATATGCCCATCTTCTGCGCTTCTTACTTGAATACAATATTCATAAGTACGATAGTCATACCCCTTAGTTTTGTTTATTAAAGTAAGACAATAAATTTTATTATGATAGAATCTGGCACTGTCAATATAACCTTCTTCATCAATCGGAGCATAGCTTGCAAGACTCACATCCTTGCCGCTTTTTAAGTAAATGCACCCTATTATATTTTCATCTTCTTTATAATCGTAACCGGTATAATAAAGATAGTTGCCATCGTATCCCAATATGTTCTCGATGCGGTTTGATTTTAACTCTTTTCTCTTCCCTGTCATTAAATTGATATAGGCATATTTCATCCGATGGTCATCATCATATCCATACCCATAAAACAGCATATCCCCTATGAGTATCTCTTTCCCTGCACCTGCCAGAAAGATATCTTCCGTAAGAACTTTCGGATTACTTCCATCCAAATCAGACATTTTCAAGGTAAGTAACTCATCTGTTACACTTTCAAAAGCGTCCTGTACTTTTTCAACGTAGTATATCTTATCATCCTGAATAGTAAAAATACTGCTTTCCTGAGGAATCGCCTGACCGTAAGGCGCATTGACACCGGCATAAACTGTTCCATTATAGGTACACATATTAGATAACACTCTGACCGGATAGGAAACAGGCGTTTTGGGGCGTTGTCGGTTTAATGTAAGCAGGAACAGCACAAGGATTACTAAAATAATCGTAAATACTGCCAGAAACCTTATGTTTATATTTTTTATTTTCATTTCTTTTCCAATCGTATATTATCTGATAAAATTTGTTCTTGCCGGAGTCTCTGCTTCCGGTATGGTAATTCCTGCCTTTCTGCCCGCTTCCAGAGAATGAAGCAGCCATGCCATATTTCTTCCTAACGTGCGCATAATTTGCATACCTTCCAGATCTTGTCTGACTTCATCCGGAGAATTACCATGTACCATCGTCCAATATTTAGAGGATACAATGGGCATATTCCTAATTGAAAAATATTTATTAATCATATCAATGCTTGCAGTTGTTCCTGCACGCCTTGCGGAAACCACTGCTGCCGCCGGTTTATAAGCAAAGCATTTGCCTGCGTAAAACATACGATCCAGCAAGGAAGTCAGCGCACCGTTTGGCGACGCAAAGTATACCGGTGAACCAACAACAAAGGCATCTGCTGTTTCTGCTCTTTCAAGGGCAAGATTCACTCTGTCATCATCAAATATACATCTGTTATCTTTCTTTGCACATCCGCCGCAGCCAATACATCCCCTGATTGGCTGTTTACCTAATTGAAATATTTCTGTATCGATACCTTCCTTCTTAAGAGTTTCAGAAACCTCATTCAATGCCGTGTAGGTACAGCCCTTTTCATTCGGGCTGCCGTTTATTAGCAATACTTTCATAAAAAACCTATACTCCTTTCAAAGTTTTGAACATTTTTTTACTCCGCTATTATTATATTATAGCCGGTTGAAAAATATTTGCCCGGTTCTAATTCATTGCCCCATTTTCGTTCCTGCAGTGTTCCTTTAAAGTTGGTATGATCACAAATACCGCACCATGGTTCAATGCAGATAAACGGTGCGTTCTTACCATCAGGTGCCCATACAGCGACAATTGGTGTGTCAAACTCCGTACGGATATAAGGCTTCTTGTCCGGTGTTAACAGCGATATGCTATGCACCTGATAATCTTCCATAATCACCGCATCTCTCTCAAATAATTCTTCCGAAATCGGCAGTAATCTATCCTCCAACTCATAAATGGTCTTCTTGTCACTGATCAGTCCGTCACCACCGATTACCGTACACCTCAGATACTCAGCATCAAAACCGAGGTAATAATTATCTCTGTCGTCCTTCTCATGAATCGGGCAATTAAAAGCCGGATGACCTCCAATTGAAAAGTAAATCGTCTCTTCTGACGGATTCTGTACTCTCCATAATACTTTTAATGTCATATTCTCCAAACGATAGCCTATTTCTAACTTAAAATCAAAAGGATATATTTTCTTAGTCTCTTCATCAGCCTCTAACACAAACCATATTTCGGTGGATTCATGAGACATCAGTTGAAATTCCTTATCCCTTGCAAATCCATGCTTTGGCATTTTATATGTTTCATCATTAAAACGATATTCCCCGTTTTTAAGTCCGCCTACCTGAGGAAACAGGATGGGGGAAGTTCTGTTCCAATACTTCGCATCTCCACACCACATATACTCTTTTTCCGTATCTACTCTTCTTAATGATTTCAGCTCCGCACCTAAACTGTCTACAGACACCACAAGTTTCCCATTACTGATTTCACAGATTGCCATTTTCCATTCCTCCGCTTTCTCACATATACCAAAGGCTGACAACTATGTGATTACTCACAGATGTTATCAGCCTGTGCAGCGTGTAAAAATTTTCTTACCATAATTATAGTTCAATTATTACACTTTTACAAGAATGAAATTATCAATTGAATTTTCAAATAATATCACTGATTTGATACGCCAGCATCAGTTTAAAACGTTCCTCCAGTCTATTTAAATCCATATCCAGAATCTTCTTAATCTTATTTATTTGATAATTAACCGTATTCCTATGTACGAAAGTCTCTTGTGCAACACGCTGTATACTGCCATCATATATCAGATACATCCTAAGTACTTCCATATATTCGGTCCCGTTTTCTATGTCATATACCTCCAGTCTCTCCAGCATATCTTTATAGTATTCTTCAAGAATATCGGGATTATCTACGGAAAGTAATATTTTCTTCATTCCAAACTGATCATAATACAACGGAGTTTGATTGTTCTTTTCTGCGATATGCAGAATGGAGCATATTTTGTGGTAATTCTTTGACAGCATATCCAGTGAAAGCCTATTGGAGCTGACACCGATGTATAATGTATAACCGGAAGCCTCCCGGCCGCTGAGTTTCTGGAGTTCATCCACAATCTGATGCAATGTTTCATCAAGACATCCACACAATATAAAGAATATATCACGGCCGGTTGAGAAGTAGCCTGCCTGTCCTCTATACCGGTTGATGATCTTCATCAGATGCATCCTGACAGTGACCATATAGCTCTGATCACCCTCTCGTTCTCCTTGGATCTTCACACCCAGAATACAGTAGTTGACTTTTAAGTCAAAATCATGCCGGGCAAGCACCGGCATATACTTCTCCAAATCTCCCGGATAGAAGATAATATTTTTAAATGTCTCTCCGATATCATCCCCTTCCTTTTCATTATGGATGATTTGATTGCAAAAATCTCTTGTTATGTCAACTAGCCGTGTTTTCCAAGGTACTTCTAAAAGCGGAAAATTCTGTTGGCTACAGTAATCAATCACGTCCTGAGGGACTCCCGCAATATATGGTCCATAATTGACAACGAGACCGCTAGCCTCGTGTTCCATTAGCTTATTTATGTATGGAATCAGCCACTGTGTCCCTTTCTGAGCAATTCCTGTTGTAAACACCAGCTCATTTCCATGCAGAAATTCACTGGCATCCACATCCTCCAGTGTATGGACCCACTGAACAATATTGCTCATTGCCCTTTCACCGGCGAGAACCCGCATTCCATATAGATAATTTGCATTTTCACACAATTGCTGTAATGTCGTCACCATATGTCACAACCTTTCTGCAGCTCATCCATTCAGGAGAGTGTTTCTAAGCCCAATTTAATATCAATGTAATTTTTTATTACTTTTACACAATTATCACGCCCGACCCTTGCACTATTCAGCGTCATATCATAATTAATAGGATTCGTCCAGTCCAATCCACCCGTGTAATAGCGGTAATAGCTGGCACGATACTGGTCGGTCTTTTTAATAAGCTGATTTGCACGCTCATTTGATACATATAATTTTTCTACAATTGACTTCACACAAATATCACGCGGCGCCTCTATATAGATACTTACAACATTTCTTTTGGAACGCAGAACATAATCGGCACATTTACCAACAATAATACAGGATTGCGTCTGCGCCAGCCGGCGGATAATTTCCGCCTGGATATTAAAGAGATTGTTGTCTGATACAAAATCCTTCTCATGCGGTTCTGCAAGCTTCGAAAATGGAACTTTCATCAGCCGGTTTGTCAGATAGCTGCCCCTTAGCTTCTCGTCTGTCTCTACAAACAATTTCTCGTCGATTCCGCTTACCTGTGATGCCATCGTAAGTATCTGCCTTTCATAACATGGAATTCCCAGCTCCTCACCGAGCCTCGCGGCAATCTGCTTGCCGCCGCTGCCAAATCCTCTCGCTATCGTAATCACATAATTTCTCATACATCCATCTCCTGACCGGCGCTATTTTTTATCAATATCCAGAATCGTATTCAGTAATACATTAGCACCCTTCCAGCATTCTTCAACAGGTGTATACTCTTTTTCACAATGACTGTGTCCTTTTACACTCGGTACAAAAATCATTGTAGTCGGCACGACGTCGACAATAAACTGTGCATCATGTCCGGGACCACTGTACATCCTTTTAAAAGAGTAACCCAATTCTTTTGCATTTTTTTCAACTAAGTCCACATATTCACTGAAGAACCGAACTGTTTTTCTTGACCATGCCTCTTCATATCCGGTATCGCATTTTTCTACTATCTCAGGAATTGCTTTTATTGTATCCATAACTTGTTTGATAACAGCCGGATCCTGATGTCTCGCATCCAGGGTGAATTTTACTTCATCCGGAATAATAGTATGAATATTCGGATGACAAGATATCTTTCCTGTAGTATAAACAAGCCCGCTATCCAATTTATCCAACTCATCATGCAAATACTGTATTGTCTTTGTTGCTGCATACAGCGCATCTTTCCGATATTTCATAGGCGTTGTCCCTGCATGATCCGCCTGACCGGTGAAAGTGAACTCATAATTAATCATTCCACAGACGCCTTCCACAACTCCGATATCTTTTTTTTCATCTTCCAGAACCGGACCCTGCTCAATATGAAGTTCAACAAGACCGATGGTATGATTCGGATCCATGCGGTTTGCAGCATCGCCTTTGTATCCGCTTTCCTCCAAAGCCTGCCCAAATGTATAACCGGGAATATCTCTGGCCTCAGATGCCAGCATCTCATCCATATTAAATTTTCCGGTGATGACTCCCGAGGACATCATAGCCGGTTCAAATCTTGCTCCCTCCTCATTTGTCCAGACAACAACTGTAATAGGATGTTTGTGTGGGATTTTCTCTGTCACAATAGTCTCAGCCGCCTCCAGCGCCGATAAAACACCCAATACACCGTCATAATTACCGCCTTGTCTTACCGAATCAAGATGGGAGCCCATCATAATCTGAGACATATCCTTTTCACCCGGAATCGTCGCATACATATTTGCCATATCATCCGTTACAACTGTCATACCCAGATCTTCACAGCGGGCTTTTAATTCATTCCTGGCCCGAATTGCCTCCGGTGAAAGGGAAAATCTGGTGATTCCTCCACGCCCTGTGTCTCCGAATTTACCAAATGTTTTAATCTTTTCTTCCATTCTCTCAATACTACATGCTACCATACCAAACACCATCCTTTTTCTGATATTATTTTTCTGCTCTTACTCCCGGAGTAATGGCACCTGCCGGACAGACGGTCACACAGAGATGACATCCCACGCATTTCTTTCCGTCCATAAAAGGCTGACCCGTTGCTTCATTTATTCTGAGAGCCTGATGCCCTCCGTCATAGCATGACAGATAGCATCTTAAGCATCCCACACACTTTGATCTGTCAAACTTCGGATAACAGATAGAGTTCCGCTCCAGTTCATCAGCAGGCACGAGATTTTTCAGTGCTCTGCCCATGAGATCATTTACACTACTAATGCCATGGCTGCCCATATACCAGGCCAACCCGTCTATAAGGTCATCAATGATACGGTAGCCGTACTGCATCACAGATGTTGTCACCTGAACGGTTCCACACCCAAGGCTTATAAACTCTACGGCATCCTTCCATGTCTCAATGCCTCCCATGCCGCTTACCGGCACAGTTGCAAGCTCCCTGCAGTTTTTGATATCCTGTATAAACCGCAGTGCAATCGGCTTAACTGCTTTACCGGAATATCCGCCTACCGCTGATTTTCCTTTGACATACGGTTCGCTTCCAAAATCATCCGGATGAACATTCATTATGCTCTTAATCGTATTAATAGCGGCGATACCGTCAGCTCCCGCATTGACGGCTGCTTTTGACGGCATCTCCATATTCGTTATATTCGGCGTCATTTTCGCCAGCACCGGAAGTTTCGTGCCTTTCTTTGCAGCCTTGGTAAACTTTGCTACCAGATCCGGGTGTGTCCCGATATCACTCCCCAGCCCTTCCTGTGTCATATGCGGGCAGGAAAAGTTACATTCTACGATGTCAGCGCCTGCTTTTTCCATTACTCCGGCCAGATACGTCCACTCTTCTTCACTTTGCCCCATGATAGAGGCAATAATGATTTTCGTTGGATACTCTTCTTTCAATTGTTTCAAGTAATCCAGATTCTCCACAAGTGAATGGTCTGATATTTGTTCTATATTCTTAAATCCTGTAAAAGACGCGCTTCCGTTTCTCATTGCCGCAAAACGCGGAGATACCTCTTGGGGCACAAAGGTTCCTATTGTTTTAAAAGCAACACCTGCCCAGCCCATATCAAATGCCTTCGCCACCATCTCATAGTTGTTACTCACAACAGAGGATGATAGGAAAAACGGATTTTCACAGTGAACACCACAGAAATCAACTGACAAATCTTTTACCCTTTTCACAGGCAATGGCAATGCTGCTGCAATCTGAAGGACTTTGGGTATTTCTACTGCTGAATCTATGGCACTTCTTCGACATGCCTGCATACAGGATTTATTGGTACACTCCCTGCACGCTGACGTATCAGATATCTGACTCCTGGCTCCGGCATCATTCTCAAATCGAAGCGATCGTATGATTTCTCCGCAGGGAATGTTATAGGGACAAGCCTTTGAGCAGGCAGGTTCATGGCACAGTAGACATTTTTCTGCTTGTATGCGTATTATAATATCATCGTATTTCATGCCTTTCACCTCACTTTACCGTTTTTGAGCTTTCCTTTTCACATAAATTCCGTCTCCCGGTGTTCCGACAAACTCTCCGTTGTCACAGATTAGTTTTCCCCTTAAATACGTTTGAACGGGATATCCATGCAGTTTCTTTCCCTCCCAGATTGTATGGTCACAGTCAGAATGCATGTTGCTGACACTGACAGTTATATCCTTTTGGGTATCGTAGATTACGATGTCCGCATCTTTCCCTACCGCTAACGAACCCTTACTCTCACAGCCAAAAATTGCAGCGGGATTAGCCGCACATACTTCCACCGCTCTTTCAAAAGTTATTTTTCCCACATTCGCTGCATCCAGCATATACGGATATAAGTTTTCCACACCTGAACAGCCATTGGGAATCTTTGTAAAATCATCTTTTCCCCAATCCTTTTCATAACTCTGGAATGGGCAGTGGTCAGTTGCCACAGTATCAATCAGCCCTGCCTTTAAAGCTTTCCAGAGTGCATCCTGACTTTCCTGTCCTTTCATCGGCGGAGAGCATACAAAGTTCCTTCCGTCTTCTCTCTTATAGACATCACATGTGAATTCCAAATACTGCGGACACGTTTCGATATAGACCTTATGACCATTTACCTTCGCATCAATGCATGCCTCCAGCCCATCTTTATCTGCCATATGCACCAGGTAAACAGGAGCATCCAGATTAACCGCCCAATGGATGGTACGTTTATCAGCTTCCGCTTCCACATATTCCGGACGACTTAAGTAATGATACCAGGCGTTGGTCTTTCCTTCTTTCAGAAAGTTTTCAATATTCATATCAATCAGATCCGGGTTCTCCGCATGAACATTAATCAGTGCCCCCAGTTCCTTTGCCCTCAGCAAAAGCCGAACCAGTGTTCCGTCATCCACCATCATTTTTTCTTTTTTATAGACCAGAAAACATTTAAAGCTTGTAATACCCTCGTTCACAGCCGTTTCCATCTCATCCATGATGGTTCCGCCGTTAAGGTCTGTAATGCAGCAGTGAAACGCATAATCTACACAGGCCTCTTTTTCCAAAATTTCTTTTTTAGAATTCACAAGTCCCATAATAGTCTCCCCGGTATGCTGTACCGGATAATCAAAGATTGTCGTTACGCCTCCGCATGCCGCTGCTCTTGTTCCCGCCAGATAACTGTCGGAGGATACGGTTCCCCCAAACGGCATTGCCATGTGTGTATGTACATCAATCGCACCCGGCAGAACCAATTTTCCGGAAGCATCTACGATTTTATCCGCTGTCAGATTCAGATTCTCACCGATTACTGCGATTTTGCCATCTTTAACTGCAATATCCGCCGTAAACTGTTCTCTTGCTGTGACTACCGTGCCGTTTTTAATTAATAGTTCCATACCTCATCCACCCTTTCTTTTTAATGAGGGGGAATCGGGAAATACCCGATTTCCCCATAACTCTATTAATTTTTAAAGTTCTCAAGTTTGTAAACCAGAACCAGACCGGAACTCTGATAAATCTGAGATATTTCGACCAGTTCCATGCCACCGGCGTTTGCTGCAATCAGGTTAGATACCCATGTAACACCGAAATCTACCGATCCGTTATTAACCGCTGTTGTCTCTCCGATGTCACCGCCGCCGGATACAATATTGACATTCAGACCGGCTTCCTCATAAAATCCTTTATCCTTTGCCACAAAGTAACCCATGAACTGTGCCTGTGGCAGCCATTTCAACTGGATTGAGACGTCACTCTTCTCAACATCAAATTGTCCGTCTTCAGAAGCTGCTGCCTCTTCCCAGAAAGAGGTATCCCTAATATCATCAAGTGTCAGTTCCTGAAGCCTTTCAGCCGATGCCGAGTCATCCAGGCTGATATACTGTTTTGCAAGATCCAATGTCTGCTGCATTGCATTTTCATCCATTTTGCCATAATCTGTAACAGCCTCACCTGATGTATTAGTTTCTACTACTTTTTTAACTTCTGCCGCCATGTATGCCTGATGGTCCGGAGATACGGAGGAACCGTTTTGAAAGACGATTTCTGCTGCCTCTTCCGGATTCTGACATGCATACTCCCAGCCCTTTAAGGATGCATAGATAAATGCCTTTACGGTGTTCGGATTTTCATTGGCAAACTCTTTTGTACAGAAAATATTGTCCTCCAGCATTGCCACACCTTCATCATTCATATCAATTGTTCCTACCGTATTCCCATAACTGTAACCGCCATCATAGTCATTGACGACAAGCCCCAGCTCATTGTAAGTCATTGCCGACGCCAGTGTAATTGAATCATCATCAAAGCCATCCATATCAAAGGCCTGACTCAGAAAAGAAATATCCTGATCGTATTTTGCAAGAAGTGCCTGTACCTCATATTCATTTCCAAGACCCCAGTTACCGACCTTTCCTTCTCCTGCTGCCTGCTTGATAATCTCTTCATTTGACATCACACCGGAGGCTGCTTCACCCTCTGTCGTTTCTGTCATCTCCTCTGATGCCTCCGCTACTACCGAATCAGCAGCTTTGGCATTGACTTCCTCACTGCTTCCGCAACCGGTAAAACCGGTTATAACTAATGCTGCCGCACAAAACAGTGTCATTAATTTTTTCATTCTTTTTTTCATAATTTTATTCCTCCTCGTATGGTCAACTGGTTTCTTTATATTAAGCTGACTGACCTAATGTTTCCTACCTTTCAGCAAAATACCCTCTATTATTAATAAAATTCCATACAATATGATTCCGATGATACATGCAGCCACAATATATGCCCAGGCTGTCGCATACTGTGCCAGTACTATATTTTCCCTAATCTGTCTTCCCACACCGATAATGTATTCCGCAAAATATTCACTGATCAGAGCAGTGATGACACTGGCAGGTACACTGACACGGAGCGCCGTGAAAATATACGGTACACTGTTCGGCAGGCGAAGTTTGATAAATACAACTCGTTTTTTTGCCGCATATGATTTCATCAAATCTAAAGAAAACGGTTTTAATTCAGTAAGCCCGCGGTAAGCATTTAAACTCATATTTGCAATACAGATAATCATAACTACCAGTATTTTGGCTGTCATACTCCGTATACTAGCCGCTTCACTCACATCCTTTGTCCAGTTTGTCATAACCGGGGCGAGTGCTACGATAGGAATCGAATTAAACGCAGCTACTATCGTTAGCCCTCCTCCGCCCCATTTCGGAGAAACAACTGCCAGTACCGCAATCAAATAGCCTATGACAGATCCCAATACTAAACCTGAAAGGGAAGCTATTAGGGTTGCCACTACATTTTCCCATATTTTTATACCGTTTTCTCTGATGATTGTCAGGATTCTGGACGGCAGAGGAAGAGTAAAAGTATCCGTATGCAACAGTGCATGAAGCACCTGGCTCTGCCATAGGGTAAAAATTAAAACACCGAAAAGTACAGGAAGAACCACGGTTTCCACTGACTGGATTCTGGGATTTTTGTGCAATCTCTTGAATATATTTTCTTTCCTCGTAATCATACTCATCCCTCCTTGGTCTTCTTATGAATCCGTTCAATACGCTTCTGAGGCGATACCAACTGTTCTATTACACTCATCATTTTGCAGCTTAAGATACCTACTATTGCACTGAAAAACACAATATCCCAGAACACATAAATAGACATTGCGTGTTTTAAGGATTGAGACAGCATGCATCCAAGCCCTCCGTCGCCCTGCAGTGTATCCACCAGAATAGATGCTGTAACTGCCATAGGAGCTGCAATCTTAAGTCCTGTAAAAAAATAAGGAATGCAGGACGGTATCAGCATTTTCCAGTAAATAGTTGATTTTTTTGCCGCATAAGAATACATCAGCTCATATTTTTCATTCTCCACAGAGTTAAATCCTGCTAATGTATTGGTAGCTACCGGATAGAACGTCAGGATTGCTGCTATAATAATCCTGCTTGTATTGATATCTTGTGTCAGTGCCAGTACAATTGGTGCCATACCAAGTATGGGTACCATCTGAATCAGCATCAGATACGGGAATATTACTTTCTCGGCTATTCCCGAAAGCTTCATGATTAATGCAAGTACAAATCCAAGCCCCGCACCCCATAAGAAACCAACCAGTGCACGCAGCAGCGTGGCTTTGGCATTGACCAATACGATCTGCCCGGCAGTCATGTTGTTACTGACCGGCTTGGTATCAAAAACAGACTGTATAATCTGGTAAAAATGTGGCAGCACATTTTCCGGTGTCCGTTTCGTTGAAGCTACAATAAAAGCGCCGATTTCCCAGATAATCAAAAGCCCTAATATCCAGACCAGCATGACCATCCACTTTCCGGATGTTATTTTCTTAATCTTAATCATAGGCTGCCTCCTTCAAAACTGCTTCTCACTTTAGCAACCAGTTCATTGAAATGAGGTGTATCTCTTACTTCCAGATTACGTGGTCTTGGAAGATCGATATCTACCACTGCTGATAATCTGCCCGGATGTGGTGAAAGTACACAAATTCGATCTGACAGAAATACTGCTTCGGATATATTATGTGTGACAAAAATAATTGTTTTGTTCGTCTGCCTCCAAATTTTCAACAAATCCTCGTGCAGCTTTTCTTTTGTAAATTCATCCAGAGCGGAGAAAGGTTCATCCATTAAGAGAATTTCCGGTCTGAGTGCAAATGCTCTTGCGATACCTACTCTCTGCTGCATACCTCCCGAAAGCTGCTGTGGATAATGGTCTGCAAACCTTGTAAGTCCAACAAGCTCCAGCATTTCTTTTGCCCTGTCTGAGCGGTCTTTGGGGCTGTAATACATGATTTCCAGCGGAAGCTCCACATTCTTCTTTATCGTTCTCCATTCATACAACACAGGAGTCTGAAAAACAATTCCAAATTTCTGCTGCAGACGGACTTCTTTCGGAGTCATTCCTCCAATATGAACGCTTCCCTCTGTCGGTTGAAGCAGATCCGCAATTATGCGAAGTAACGTCGTCTTCCCACATCCGGAGGGACCAAGCAGTGATATAAACTCACCTTTTTTAATATCCAGATTCACATGTGACAGTGCCGTAACATCATTTCCCTGATTATCTTTAAACGACATGCTGATATCATCAATCTGGATTTCCACTTCACTGTTAAATATATCCTGTACTTTCTTTACTGCCATTTCCACTTTCATATCCATACCTCCGATGTACACAAATCGCTTCTTTTATAAAACAGAAAAAGCATGGAAGACGTCTATATAACAGCGCCTTTGCCATGCTTTTAAATCAACCATATATTTTTTTATATAACATCCTGCAATCTTTAGCCGTCACTGTTTTTCGGGTATTTCCCGGGCTCCCACTGTCAACAGCATCCTGCGCCATCTTATCTATACTTTGATAAAATTTCTCCTGCTCGATTCCATACTCTCTCAGTGTCGGTATCTCGCAAATATGGCAGATATCCCCAAGTGCATCCAGAAAATTTAACGCCGCCTCTTCTTCCGGCATTATATCATCCGCTGCACCTACGGCTCGTGCCAGATCAGCAAACCTCCCGCGGGCTCCGTCAAACACAAATTCCAGGCATCCTTTCAGCAGCATTGCATTGGACATTCCATGCGGAACGTGGAATAATGCACCAATCGGCCGGCTCATCCCATGTACAATCGTGACACTGGAATTATTGATACAGATGCCGGCTTCCAGTGCTGCCAGTGCCATCTCTTCTCTGGCCTTTATATCCTGGCCATTCCGGTAAGCCTCCGGCAAATATCGCATAATCCGTTTCACTGCTGAAACCGCAAGGGTATCTGTCATGGGGGAAGCTTTTCTGGAAGTATATGCCTCCACCGCATGCGTAAGTGCATCCAAACCTGTTGCCGCTGTCACCGTTTTCGAAGTACTTACACTGAATCCATAATCTACAATGGCAAGCTCCGGAATCAGCACATCACCTTTTAACAGCATTTTAATGTCCTTTTTGGTATCCGTGATGATGGTAAATTTCGTCGCCTCCGATCCGGTTCCTGCTGTCGTTGGAATTGCTGCGACAGGCGGCAGAGGGATGTTCATCTCTTTTCCGATATAATCTGTAATTTTGCCGGAGCTGACTGACATCGCGGCAATAGCTTTAGCAGCATCCAGCGGACTTCCACCTCCGATACCGATGCAGAATTCACAGTTCTCCTTTTTGTAAAGACTGACTGCCTCCTCAATCATCTGGTCGGTCGGTTCTCCCGTAATACCATCAAATACCGTATAGGCAATCCGGCATTCCTCCAATACCTCTTTTAACTGTATCATCATATTCGATTTTACAACATGCTTTCCTGTCACGATAAACGCCCGTTTACCATAGCTTGTAAAATACGGCTTTGCTTCCTCCAATACATTAGTTCCAATTAAAATGTGATGCGGTACTGTAAAATTTGCCATCCAAAATCTCCTTTTATATAAATTCTTTATCAATAATAGAAAGAACTTCATCGAGTTTTATCAATTCTTCTTTTAACTGTTTCTCCGTGATAATGAGTGGGGGACATACCAAAATCATATTTTCATGTGAGTAAGTCATGAATTTTCTTTCCTTCAGCATGCCGATAATCCTTCCCATTATGCCGTCAGGATCCTTGCCGTACGGTACGAGTGCCTCTTTTGTTTTCTTATCCTTTACCAGTTCTACTGCTGAAAACAAACCAATATATCTCACATCACCGACGCAGGGGTGCTTCTCTTTCAACGTTTCCAGTTCTTCTCCCAATATTGTACCCGTTTTACTTACGTTTTCCAATATATTAGTTTTAGAATAATAATTAACACAAGCCACGCCTGCCGCACATGCCAGCGGATGTCCACTATAGGTAAGTCCACAGGATAACTGATGCTCATCAAAATAGGCGGCAATCTTTGAGCTGACGGCTACACCACCGAGCTGTATGTATCCGCAGGTGACACCCTTTGCGAATGTTATAATATCCGGAATCACATCAAAGTTCTCAAATGCAAACATTTTCCCTGTGCGTCCCCAGCCGGTCATAACTTCATCACAGATCAGCATGATTCCAAACTCATCACAAAGTTTCCTGACTCCCGGAAGATATCCTTTGGGTGGAATAATAATACCATTTGATCCGGTCACCGTTTCAAGCTCAATTGCTGCAACCTGATCCGCCCCCTCATAGATAATTTGCTCTCTTAGTTTATTCAGATAATACTCTGTTGCTTTTTCTTCCGACTCAAATTCAATTGGCTCTCTATAGATATAAGGATCAAAAAATTTGATAAAGCCCGGCATACCCGGTTCCAGTGCATATCTTCTTGGCTCTCCTGTCAGATTTCCAGCTCCGTATGAGGAACCATGATAGCTTCTGTATCGACTGAATATCTTATTTTTTCCGGTATACATTCTCGCAATCTTGACCGCGTTTTCATTCGCATCGGCTCCCGCATTTGTAAAGAAAATTTTTCCGAATGATTCCGGCAGAAGATCTATAATCATTTTTGCCAGCCTTGCTCTCGGTTCAGCCGCATAAGAAGGTCCGACAAAACAATACTTATCAACCTGTTCTTTAATTGCCTCCGCAATATCTTTATTTCCAAACCCGAGGTTCATATTCACAAGTTGAGATGACATATCTGTATATCGGTTGCCTTCATAATCAAAGAAATAAATGCCTTCCGCCTTTTCCACAGGTATCGGGTTCAAGTTCTTTTGTTTACTCCAGGATTGTAATACGTATTGTGTGGATATCGCTTTGATTTCTTCCGCCTTCATAACAATTCCTCCTTATTCTCTTTACAAATACAAAAAGGGACTGGTTATACACCAGCCCCATTGCCTTTGTCCTTACATTCATGTTATTTCATCTTGAACACATTATAAACTCCATTCTCACATAAAACAATAGATTAAAGCCTAATATTTTTTGTGTTTAAGCACAACTCATCTGATTTTGTGTAGTAATATCACTATCCAACTTTGTAACCGGTGCCCCAAACCACTTTCAAATATTGTGGTTCCTTGGGATTTCTTTCAATCTTTTCCCTAATATGTCTGATATGTACCGCAATCGTATTGTCTGCACCGATTGCCTGCATATTCCAGATTTCTTCATATATCTGATTGATGGAAAATACCTTTCCCCTATCCTGAACCAAAAGTCTCAGAATCTTATACTCAATAGGCGTTAGCTTTACTTCTCTTCCTGAAACCGTTACCTTTCTCAGTACATCATCAATCATCAGATCATCAAATCTATATATCTTACCTATATTCTCACACATATTCGCAAGTTCTGTATACCTTCGAAACTGAGAATTTACTATTGCCATAAATACAAGGGGATGATAAGGATTGATTACATAATCATCCGCTCCTGCATTAAGTGCTGCTATCTTCATATGTTCATTATTATTGGCAGACAAAACAATAATCGGCATTCTCTCTACCTTTCTTATCGCTTTCAAACGATTAATACCATCTTTTGTAGGAAAATCAATGTCCATGATAACCAAATGAATGTCTTTGTTATCCAGTCTTTTAATTACATCATTCAGATTATTCATCACATATACATGATACCCATCCTGCGTAAGAAAAATTTTAAGTACTTCCATATTTGCTGCTGTCTGATTGTAAATTAAAATATTTTTCACTTGTCTCTCCTTTTCTAAAGCTTATTCATACACGCTTAAATCAATATTGTCCATAATGTTCCATGCCTGTTTTTCCGTAAATCCTAAAAAATCAATAAATGCTTCATAACTTCCCACTGTGACGGCCGCATGAATCTGCAGCTGTTCCTCCTCACTGTCTCTTATAGAATCTATTAAAGTATATGTGTAACCTTGAGGAGTGGTATACGTTCTCTCATTACACACACCGCTTGGAAAAGCTTTGGAAGATGCATGTCCCTGAGTATTTGCATAATCTGTCCTTTCCAGCCAGAGTCCCTTGCCATCCACTTCATAATAAATCATGGCCCAATCACCACATACAATAATATCGGTGTTTTCAATATGATCCCCTATACTAATAGACGGATAGGCGAATATAATATCTTCACTTTCTTTAAATTCTTCCAATGACTCATAATTTTTTGTGGGAATCTCTGTCATACTTTCTTCTTTTACACCTTCATCCATCATAACTTTAGCTACTTCACCGGTACTCGTAAGCGCTCTCGCTTCCTCATCGAAAGATTCCTGCAGCGTCTCTTCTATCTCTTCTTCTACCTCTTCTATTTCTTCATCTATCACAAAAGTCTGATTCTCCGCATCATTACGAGCCATTGTTATTGCATCGGCTGATTCAAATCCCCAATCCTTAACCCTAATCTCATTTTGAATGTATTCCGCTGCCTTCACTGTACCAAAACCGCATATAAATATTACGCACATGGCAGAGAATGCAGTGGTAATCAATCTTTGCACACGCCTCCTGACACGCCTTTTGTGTTTTCTTTCGTCCATACAATCAGAGATATCAATATGAAATTCTCTTACTTCCTGCATGGCTGATTCATATACATTTTTAAAATCATTCATACTGATATACCTCCTTTAGATATTTTTTGAGCAGATTGCGGCCTCTGGTTAACTGAGATGTAACGGTTGATTCTTTTCTATCTGTAATCAGGCATATTTCCTTAATGCTCATCTGCTCAAAATAGAACAAATGTATCACATCTCTATATTTCCTTGGGAGTTTCATGACAGCTTCAAGCACTCCCCTGTTTTCTTCTCTCTTAAGAAATGCATTTTCTAAAGAGCTATATGAGCTCTCTGAAAACACTTCTTTTTCCGGCATTGATTCCGTATGCCGATGCCATGCCGAACGCCATATTTTTCTGCATCCATTTAGAGTCACCTTAATTAACCATGCTTTTTCATGGTCTAAAGATTCAAACTCACTGTTCCTCTTAATAAACTGATAAAATGTCTCTTGCACCACATCCTCTGCGTCCTGATTGTTCCTAAGCTGAAGAAATGCTATTTTATACAACACATCACTATACATATTAATCTTATGCTGTAAAGCTATTCTATCTAAACTTTCGGAAACAGACAATTTATCCCCTCTTTTTTTATTGTTCATATGTACTGTCTCTCATTTTATTTTTTAAGTCATTTTCTAGTACTGTTAGTCTCTATAATTAATATCCCATACAAAACTAAAATACTGCAAATAAATTTATTATTTTTTTCTTAAATTTATTTCTTAAATTTCATATACTATATAATTAGACCCGATTGGAGGGCAAAAAGTTGCAAAAAAAGGCACATTTCTTCAATTTGTTAAGAAATGTGCCTTTGAATTTATTCTTTTTAAGTTATTCTTCCTTTTCAGATATGGAACAGTTTGTTCTACTACTGCATGATTCGCATCCGCAGTCACATCCAAATCCCTTTTCCTTGATTTTCTTTATTTTAAAATAAATGATGATTGCTGACAATATAACAAGAATACCTATAATAACGATATTAACAAGCTGCATCTTTTCTCTTCTCCTTACTTCGTAAAATGGATTCCCATATAATATAAACACTCCATCCAAGAATAGCTCCCAAACAGTTAAGTAATATATCATCTACGTCAAATGCTCCAAATGCACTGAACATCTGAAACACTTCGATTCCAAGTATAAAAATAAATGCGTTAAGAAATAATACGTAAAATTTCTTACCGTTTTCTTTTATGTGAGGAAGCAGGAAGCCAAAAGGAACAAATACCATTATATTTCCTACCAAGTTCTCAAAACTATTGAGCATATAAGAATAATTGATATACATTCGTATTGTTTTAAATAAAGTAAAATTGGCTGTCTCAAATCCGCTTCGAATAACTCCCCTGTTCCATGTACTGACTATTTCCACAAGATCTCTAAAAGGATATTTGAATATAATTACTTTTAATACAATTGCTATATAGATATAAAAAATTACTTTGAGATATTTGGGATTCCACTTATTAGAATTCCAAACTTTTGATTTAATCACGAATACCTAACCTCCACCAGTGTAAGTCCCTTGGCAGGCACTAGCATACCGGCTTCTTCTCGTGATCCTGATAAAAGAAGCCTCACTATCTGTGCCGCTTCTCTTTTGTGCATTCCCACCTCAAGCAAGGTTCCCATCATAATACGTACCATATGATATAAAAAACCATTTCCCTTGAAGGTAAATCTTATTTCTTCGCCTATTTGTTCGATTTGTATATCTTCCACTGTACGAACGGTAGATTTCTTACTTCTTTTATTGGAAGTAAACGCTTTAAAATCATGTGTACCACACAAAAGCTCTGCTGCCTTTTTCATTTCATCCACATCCAGAGGCTCTTGTACTTCATAAGTATATCTTCTATCAAATATATGAGGTATGCTGCTGTTCATGACCCTATAACAATAGGTTTTTCCTGTGGCATTTAAACGGCTGTGAAAACGCTCGGCTGCTTCTGCTGCATGAATAACAGCGATATCTTCCGGCAGATAGGTGTTCATATATGTCATTATCTCTTCCGGCGTCATATCTGTATCTATATGAAAATTAGCTGCTTGTCCCAAAGCGTGAACCCCGGAATCCGTTCTCCCGGAAGCTGTGACTTCTACTTTACTTCCGCACATCTTTGTAAGTAAAGCTTCTAATTTTCCCTGTATCGTATTATCTGTACTTTCCTGTCTCTGCCATCCCTGGTATCTTGTTCCTTCATACTGGAGTGTTATTCTTATGTTCCGCAATTATGCGACCTCCCATGGATTTTCTTTTCCTTCCACAAATAGCTTACATCCCATTAAGGAATCTCTGACCACTGTTTCTACACAGTCATCCGTATAAAAAGCCATATGGTGTGTCACTGTAACATTAGGAAATCCTCTTAATATTGCCAGATCCCTGTTATTTAACACATCTGATTTTCTGTCATAATAATAAAGCCCGAATTCATTTTCAACTACATCCAGACCGGCCGCACCGATTGTCCCATCTTCAATCCCTGTAATCAGTGCTTCAGAATCAATCAGACCACCTCTTGCAGTATTAATGATTACTACGCCCTTTTTCATCTTCTGTATGGTATCTTTTCCTATCATATGATAATTATCCTCTGTGAGAGGTGCATGCAGTGTAATCACATCTGCCTGCTGCCACAAGTCATCCAATGACACATATGATGCTTGTTTCGCCACTTCCTCATTTTCATATAAATCATACGCAAGTATCTTACAGCCAAATCCTGATAAGTTACGAATCACTGTTCTGCCGATTCTTCCTGTCCCAATGACTCCAACAGTCATATCCTTCAGTTCCCTTCCCTGGATTCCGTGGAGGGAATAATCCTGTATACTTGTTCTTTCTATAATTCTCTTCATTTTCCGTATGGACATCAGGATAAGCATCACCGTATAATCCGCCACACCATGAGGTCCGTAAGGAGCATTCGCCACTGTAATCCCAAACTCCTTCGCTGCTTCCATATCGATATGATCGTAGCCGATGGTTCTTGTGGTCAGATAACGAACACCTTGATCCCTAAGCCCTTCTAATAGTTCTCTTGTCATCTTAGAAGTTATGATATCTACACATTCACTTCCCTTCGCCAGACTTATATTTTCATGACCCGGAGCATCCGGGCATAGGGTAAGATCAATTCCTAATTTTTCTCCGTAAGCAAGAAACAGTTCCTTCTCATCAAATTCCCTGCAATTATATACCGTTACTTTCACTTTCCATCCCCCTTGTTTTTCTCTTTTTGATGGTGTAGTTTTTCTTTCTGAAATTCTTCGTATTCTATGACACCCTGCATATCCTCATCATTTAATCTGCGGAAATTATTGATGCCTGCGGATAATATTTTTAAACTTTTAAAAGTTGTTTCAAATACACCTTCGTCATACATATTCATAAATATGATACCGATGGGTACCGCTATGATCATTCCGAATACACCGGCGAACTTATAGCCGATGAATAAAAGAAACAAAGTAGGGATGGATGGCACTCCTATGGAATCTCCGACTATTTTCGGCTGAATAAGCTGTCTGACCAGTTGTCCGCCGCACCAAATAATCAAAAGCCCCACCGCCATTTTATAATCCGCACTGAGAATCTTAATTACGGCCCAAGGTATCAATATGGTTCCCGTACCAAAGACAGGCAGTAAATCAAGAATAGCAATTAATAGCGCAATAAACAGCACATATTCTACTTTCAATATTGACAAACCAATGACCAGCAGAAGATACATCCATATTTCTATTTTAAGCTGGGCTTTGAAATATCCGCCCACCGCTTTCTTGAAACTACGTACGATGAGTGTGAAATGATACATTAAGGATTCCGGCATCTTTTTCTTCAAATTCTCTGTAATGTACTCTCGTTCTGCCACGAAAAAATAAGAGGATAACAGACACATAACAATTCCAATAATTACAGTGGGTAAATGTTTGGCAAAGTTGCCCACCGCTGCAATGGTAGGCGTTCCAACCCGGCTTACCAGGCTGCCCACATATCCTTCCATCTCTACTCCCACATTTTCTATGGCCTCGCGTACACCTTCCGGAAATCTTTTGTATAGAACATCAAGGTTCTTACCAATGGTTACGAAATCACTTTCCATGCTGTTCCACATATTGGGTAATTCATTAACAAGTCCCACCATTTCCTGTACAATCTTCGCTCCGATTAAATACCCTGCCAAAATCACAAGTGCAATAACAGCCACAATAACAAAGGCCGTTCCGGCTTTTCTTCTTATCTTCAGCTTTTCTTCAAAAAACCGCACCAAAGGATTTGCTATCATTGCAATAATCCAGCCGGCCACAAAGGGGGCAAAAAACACGAGAACTTTGGGTACTAGCAATAGGATTAGTAAAGCTACAACTACGGCTAATCCCAGATTCATAATGACCTTTAAATATGTTTTCGATGTCTTCTTCATATAAATACCTCTCTGTTGTTCGTATTGTTACATGTTCGGTTTTATATATTCTCTGATGAAAGTTCTTCCTGCGCTTCTACCGCCAGATACTTATCCAGCAGTTCGTAGATTTCGTCTCTGCCTTGCTTGGTTTGTGCGGAATATGGTATTAACAGTGTATCTTTGTCTGTCTGAAGTCCTGTTCTAATCATTTTAACATGCTTTTGAATCTGACTTCTATTTATTTTATCCAATTTGGTCGCGATAATAATCGGTTTATATCCTTGTTCTACAATCCAATTATACATCATCTTATCATTTCCTGACGGTTCATGACGAATATCTATGAGTAAAAATACTGCCCGCAGCTGCTTGGTCTTATGCAGATAATCCTCGATCATCTTTCCCCATTTTGCTTTCACCTGCTCGTTGGCATTGGCATATCCATATCCAGGTAAATCCACGAAATATAATTCGTCATTAATATTATAAAAATTAATGGTTTGAGTTTTACCCGGCTGCCCGCTGGTTCTTGCCAATGATTTACGATTCATAAGTCCGTTTATCAAAGAAGATTTACCTACATTACTTTTCCCTGCAAAGGCAAACTCTATATATGGATTATCCGGTATCGCACTAGTAATACCACATACGGTCTCCAGGCTCACATTTTTAATAACCATTCTCTCTTCCTTTCTATTAAGCTTTGACTCAATTATACCGTTTCAGTCAAAGCATATTGCAGCACGTCCTCCATATTCTCCACAAAGTGAATGGTGAGACCTGCTTTTATTTCCTTTGATATTTCTTCTATATCTTTTTCATTTTTTTTGGGCACAAGTACTGTTTTTATTCCTGCGGTTTTGGCTGCCAGCATCTTTTCTTTTAATCCGCCGATTGCAAGAACTCTTCCCCTTAGCGTAATCTCTCCGGTCATTGCCACATCAGCTCTGACCGGAATATTGGCTATCACAGACAAAAGTGCTGTCGCCATAGTAATTCCCGCACTGGGTCCGTCTTTTGGTACAGCCCCTTCCGGGATGTGTATATGAAAATCATTTTTCTTAAAAACATCAGGTGCAACCTTATACTTTTTACTGATAGAGCGAACATAACTCATCCCTGTCATCGCGGACTCCTTCATGACATCACCCATTTGACCCGTCAGTTGTATTTCACCTTTTCCGGGCATCATATTGACTTCAATCTGTAAGGTATCGCCGCCTACACTGGTCCATGCCAGTCCTCTGACGATTCCCACCTCATCTTTTTCATTTGCTTTAATGGTACTATATTTCTCTTTACCAAGAAATTTCTCCAGATTAGAGGTCGTGACACTAATGCTTGCTCTATTTTTCTGCAAAATCTCTCTTGCCGCTTTTCTGCAGATACTACCAATCTTACGCTCTAACTCTCTGACGCCGGCTTCCCTTGTATATCTTTCAATGATCTTTTTCAGTGCATTGTCATTTATAGAAAGCTGAGATTTATCCAGTCCGTTTTTGGTAAGCTGCTTAGCAATCAAATGTTCTTTCCCTATATGAAATTTCTCATTTGCCGTATAGCTGGTAACTTCAATCACTTCCATACGATCCAGGAGCGGTTTTTTAATGGTTGAGGTGGAGTTTGCTGTTGCAATAAAGAGAACCTCTGATAAATCCACGGGCAGCTCCACATAGTGATCTCTGAATTTGCTATTCTGTTCTCCATCCAGTACTTCTAACAATGCAGAAGAAGTATCTCCTTTATAATCGCTGCTAACTTTATCAATTTCATCCAGAAGCATTAAGGGGTTCTTTACACCCGCCTGTTTTAAACCTACGACAATCCGTCCCGGCATTGCTCCTACATAAGTTTTTCTATGTCCTCTGATTTCTGCTTCATCACGGACGCCTCCCAGACTGATGCGCACATATTTCTTATTCATTGCCTCTGCTATACTCTTGGCAATAGAGGTTTTGCCGGTACCGGGAGGTCCTACCAGACAAAGAATCGGAGCCTGTCCCTGCTTGGTAAGACAACGAACTGCCAGAGATTCTAATACCCTCTCCTTTACCTGTTTCAGTCCGTAGTGATCTCTATCAAGAATCTCTTCTGCCTTTGTGATATCCGTATTATCTTTTGACTTCTTATCCCACGGAAGTTCCAGCAAAGTTTCAATATACCCACGTTCCACCGCACTCTCCGAGCTATTCTGGGAAAGACTTTTAAACCGGGATATTTCTTTTTTTATTTTATCTTTTACTTCTTTTCCTGCTTTTAGTTTCTCCAAATCTTCCACAAACTGTTCTGCATCAGAATATGATTTATCTTCTCCAAGTTCTTCCTTAATAAATTGAAGTTGTTCTCTTAAGAGATACTCTTTTTGATTTTTATCCACACGTCCTCTTATTTTTTCTGCCAATTCTGTTTTAATCTCTGCAATTCCAATTTCTTTTGTCAGAATTTCGGATAAGGTCTCATAACGTAAGTCCAAATCAACAGCAGAAAGCACCGACTGCTTGCTTTCAACATTAAGAGGCATATTAATGGTAATTTGATCCACAAGAAGGCCCAAATCACTAATATCTCTAATATATCGCTCCAGAGAAGCTCCTGTCTTGGGATAATAAACGGCAAACCCGGTCACCAGCTCTTTCATCTGACGTACCATAGCCTCTTCCCTGACGGTACCTCTCAGTTCTTCCGGCTCACTGATCTCCTCAACTACTCCCTCCAGATAGTCTTGTGTTCCGGTAAAAGATAATAATCTGCCTCTGCATATTCCTTCTACCATTACTCTAACTATATTGTTAGGCATTTTAATTATCTGTTTGATTTCAGCCAGGGTTCCGATATGATATACCTGATCATAATCCGGCTCTTCAATGTTACTGTCCTTTTGCGTAACAAGAAAAAGCTTCTGATGATCCATCATAGACTCTTCCACCGACCGGATGGATTTTGCCCTGCTAAGATCAAAGTGTATTAAAGTATGAGGTAATATTGTCATTCCCCGCATTGCTATTGTTTGAATTGTAATGATATGATCCTGCATCATCTGTTCCATATCTATTTCCTTTAACTCTTCTGTATTTTTCAATATTTATCCCTCGCTTTCATGCCACAAGTTTCAGTATTTTTCTATAGATTCTGCATTGCAGAATCTCGCGCCGAGCGCAGTCGCTTCGCGACATATACACTTTGCGCGAGTGCGCATATTCACGTATTATTCATTAATAGGGGTACCACCCCTATTGAAGAACAAAACGCCGCCCTATAAGGCGACGTTTTTAATTAAAGTCATTTATCAAGAATGTTATCTGGCCGGACGCATAGATTCCCTATGCAGAATAAGAGGTTCACTGGTACCTTCAACAGCACCTTTGGTTACCACACATTCTACAATTGTTTCATCAGAAGGTATTCTGAACATAACATCCATCATAACATTTTCCATAATAGAACGCAGTCCCCTTGCTCCTGTTTTACGCTCATATGCTTTGTCTGCAATTGCTTCAATTGCATCCGGTTCAAAGCTAAGCTTTACTCCATCAAAACCAAACAGTTTCTGATACTGCTTGATTAGAGCACTTTTAGGTTCTTTCAGAATACGGACAAGAGCCTTTCTGTCCAGTCCCTGCAAAGAAACATTAATAGGAACTCGACCAACAAATTCAGGGATTAATCCATATTTTACTAAATCCTGAGGATTTACTTCTTTTAAAAGTTCTCCGATTTCTTTTGTGCTTTTAGCTTTAATGTCTGCATTAAAACCAATAGCACTACGATCCAATCTGGACTCTACAATTTTTTCAAGACCGTCAAAGGCACCACCGCAAATAAATAAAATATTGGTAGTATCTATTTGTATCAGATCTTGGTGAGGATGTTTTCTTCCTCCCTGAGGCGGTACACTAGACACCGTTCCCTCAATAATCTTAAGAAGCGCCTGCTGTACCCCTTCACCGGAGACATCTCTGGTTATGGATACATTCTCACTCTTTTTGGTAATTTTATCAATTTCATCAATGTAAACAATCCCATACTGGGCACGTTCCACATCGTAGTCTGCCGACTGTATTAATTTTAATAAAATATTTTCAACGTCTTCGCCTACATAACCCGCTTCGGTCAGTGTAGTTGCGTCTGCTATTGCAAATGGCACGTTAATAACCTTAGCAAGAGTCTGTGCCAGAAAAGTCTTACCTGAGCCGGTAGGCCCTATCATAATAATATTGCTTTTCTGAAGTTCCACATCATCATCATCGGTTGGTGCCATTACTCTTTTATAATGATTATATACGGAAACGGCAAGAACTTTCTTCGCATCTTCTTGTCCGATGACATAATCATCTAAAAACTCTTTGATTTCTACCGGTTTTAATAGGTTGATATCAATGTCTTCACCTATCGGTTCTTCTTCGTATTCCTCTTCAATAATGTCCGCACAAATATCCACACACTCGTCACAAATAAAAACGCCTGCGGGACCTGCAATCAGCTTTTTCACCTGATCTTGCGGCTTATTGCAGAAAGAACATCTGATATCGTCGGAATTTTTTCCTGCCATTTTTAACTCCCTGCTTCTAAATTACATTTATTTATCTGTCAAGCTAGCGTGATTTTCAATAATCTTGTCAATCAAGCCATAGGCCTTGGCCTCTTCTGCAGTCTTCCAGTTATCTCTTTCCGTATCTGCTAAAATAACTTCAAAATCCTGTCCTGTGTTCTGAGCCATGATTCTTGCCATTTTCTCTTTTGTTGCAAGGATATGTTTCGCTGTAATCTCAATTTCAGTCGCCTGTCCCTGCGCACCACCCAACGGCTGATGAATCATAACTTCCGCATTGGGAAGTGACATTCTCTTACCCTTGGCACCGCCTGCAAGAAGGAATGCTCCCATACTTGCTGCCATACCGATACATACGGTAGATACGTCACATTTAATATAGTTCATAGTATCATAAATAGCCATGCCTGCGGTAATAGATCCTCCGGGGCTGTTGATGTATAAATGAATATCCTTTTCAGGATCTTCAGATTCCAAGAACAGTAACTGCGCTACAATAATACTTGCAGAAACGTCATTTACTTCCTCTCCCAAAAAAATAATTCTGTCTTTTAAAAGTCTTGAATAAATATCATAGGATCTTTCGCCCCTACTTGTTTGCTCAATGACATAAGGCACTAAACTCATTTTAATTCCTCCTAGTCTGATCCGCTATTTTCTGTCAAATTTTATTATTTGTCAATATTTTGTGCTTCTTACTTTTTATCATAGTTCACATTTTTTGTTTTTGCAATAAAACAGACCTTGAATTAAGAGAATTTTAATTGTTTAACAATTTTTTAACTTTTTACTTTTCTTTTGCATTCTCAACAACGAATTCAACTGCTTTCTGAATCGCAAGATCTTGCATAATCTGTTTCTTTTCTCTTTCACCAAGCATTTCTCTTATCTTTTCTATTTCCATTTGATATGCTTCTGCCATTTTCTCAGTTTCAGCAGTATATTCTTCTTCCGTAGCCTCTATCTTCTCTTTTGCAACAATTGCTTCAAGAACTAATCTTGATTTTATTCTCTTATCAGCCTGAGGCTTTAACTGTTCAATTAACATTTCATAGTTACTTCCTGTAAACTGGAAGTACTGTTCCATATTCAGTCCCTGCATCTGAATTCTCTGAGCAAAATCATCTGCCATCTGTCTCTGCTGTGTTTCTATCATAGCTTCCGGTATTTCCATATCAGAATCTTCAACAATAGCATTTATCACTGCATCTTCTTTTGCATTCTTAGAATCTTTTTCTTTCTTTTCTGCAAGATTCTTCTTCACATCTTCTTTATATTCTGCCAAAGTATCGAATTCTGATACTTCACTAGCAAATTCGTCATCTAATTCAGGCAGCTCTTTTTCTTTGATTTCTAAAACCGTGCATTTGAAAACTGCTGCTTTTCCTTTTAAATCCTCAGCTTGATAATCTTCTGGGAACGTAACATTAACATCCATTTCTTTGCCGATTTCAGCACCAATGAGCTGTTCTTCAAATCCCGGAATAAATGCGCCTGATCCAATGGTTAGTGGGTAATTCTCACCTTTACCGCCTTCAAAAGCAACCTCGCCCACAAAGCCTTCGAAATTAATTACTGTCATATCGCCATCTTTTACTGCTCTATCTTCTACAGCAATATTTCTTGCGTTTCTTTCTCTTTCCTGCTCTATCTCTGCATTTACTTCTTCCTCGGTAACTTCTGCATCAATTTTGTCTACTTTAACGCCTTTATACTTACCAAGCTTTACTTCTGGTTTTAATGCTACTTCCGCAGTAAAGATAAATGGTTTTCCAGCCTCAAGCTGTGTTACATCAATCTTCGGAGAGGAAACGATATCTTCTTCACATTCATCCAGAGCTTTCTCATAGGCATCAGGAATTAATGCATTCGCTGCATCTTCGTAGAAAATTTCCTTGCCATACATTTTTTCCACCATCTGGCGTGGCACTTTGCCTTTTCTGAAACCAGGAACGCTAATACTCTGCTTATTCTTATGATAAGCACCCTCGATTGCCTTCTCCAGTTCTTCAGCAGAAACTTCTATTGTAAGTTTTGCCATGTTCTTTTCTAATTTTTCTACCTGTAAGCTCATTTAATATATTTCCTCCTTATTTTACCATCTATCTTTATAAACCTTTTGCTCATAAATGGTCTGCTTATTATAAAAAAGTACATAATCACAGTCATTTTAGGATTATAGCACATTGATTTCTAAAATACTAGTATTTATTCAGGAAAATGTGATTTATTTCACATAGTCTATTCTTCTATTTTCTCTCTGATTTGCTGCATTCTTCCATCCAGTTGAGCAATCAATTCCGCACAGTAAAATAACTCGTCTGAAATATTTTCCTCATTCTTAATTTCTTTCTTATATTTCAACTTATGTTCTAAGCTTGCCCAGAAATCCATAGCGATGGTACGAAACTGAACTTCAACTTTAACCCGTTTCTTTTCGCCTGTCAAAAAAATAGGCACTTCAATAATTAAATGCAAGCTCCGATACCCATTTGTCTTCGGATTCTTTATATAATCCTTTCTGGCAATCAGTGACACATCATCCTGAGCTAATAGACAATCTGCCAGCGTATAGATATCATCAGGAAAAGAGCAAATCACTCGGATTCCGGCTATATCATTGATACTCTTCTCCATGTTTTCCAAGGTAAGGGGCAATTCATTATGTTCCATTTTCTTCAATATACTTTGTGGTTTCTTCAGCCGGCATTTTATCGTTTCAAAAGGATTCCTGCTGTGCTGAACGGATAACTCTGCATTTAATACATCCAGCTTAGTTTTCACCTCCAGCATGGCACATTCATAATGCATGAGGATATGCCTGAACTTTTCAAGTTCTCCGTTCTCCCTTAATACATGCTCCATTTCTTTAAAATGTTTGGAACTAATAAGTTCCATACGCTTTTCTTCTTCCATTCGTAATATATCCTCCATACATCATTTACTGCACGGCTTTCATTATACTATGTATCCTATTTAAAAAACAACCCGCCTATAGTTATAGACGGGTCATTTCTTATTTCATATTGTTATTTCATCTGTTCTTCCTGTTTTCTGATCATTCTACGAACCATCTCTCCACCGATAGAACCAGCTTCCTTAGAAGTTAAGTCTCCATTATAACCTTCTTTAAGGTTAACACCTAATTCAGAAGCAACCTCTGTCTTAAAACGATCCATAGCTGCTTTAGCTTCAGGAACCTCTACTCTATTAGATCTGCTACTTGCCATTTCAATTCACCTCCAATTTACTATTTCTAGCTTTCCGCTATCTATATTTGAGATAAGCAATAAATTTGTTCGCTGCTTATCCCAAATAAATTAAATTATCTGAATTAAGCTTGAACTCAATTACTTATCTTGATGTTAGTATTTACGAAGATGAATTTATTATTAAGGTAATTTCTGGCAGCCAAATTTAATATATGAAGCTTGCCGCACTGTCTTTCCTTTTGTATCTTTGTCTCTCTCTTTGTTCTTCTTCAACACCGTATTTTTGTGTCAAATATTGAAATACATCTTTTCTTGTAATAATACCGATAAATCGCTGAGCTCCATCAATAACCGGTACGAAATTCTGATTCATTACTTTACTGATTAGGTCCTCAATATCTGCATCGGCGTCTACAGGTTCATTGTCACGTTTTCTTTTCACTGCGAGTATTGGTATATCTTCTGCTTCTCTTATTGTAAGATCATACCTTTGCTTAATATCCCACAATAAATCGCCTTCTGTTATCGTTCCTATGTATTCTCCGTTCTCATGATCAACTATCGGTATCGCCGTATACCTATGATGTTCCATTTTTTCCAAAGTTTGGCGCAATGTATCATTATCAAATATATATGCCACATCTCTTTTCGGTGTTAAAAAAAACAAAATATTCATGGACACCTCTCTGTTCCACCATTAATAATGGCTGTAAATAATCTGATCTGCAAGTTCCTCTGCTTTCTTTTTCCCTTCTAATTTCTCTATGATAGCAAGCCCAAAATCAATAGCACATCCCATACCCCGGGACGTGATAATATTATTTACAGTCTCAACTGGATTCTGAGTCACAATAGCTCCGGTTAAATCACTTTCAAAATCAGGAAAAGCACAAGCTTTCTTTCCCTTCAGCATACCTCTATGTCCTAAGATGCTTGGTGCCGCGCAGATTGCGGCAATCATCTTACCTTTATCATAAAAATCATCCAACTGCTGCATCAGGGGTTTATATTCCTCCAAATTTTTTGTACCGGGCATTCCTCCCGGAAATACAATCATATCAACAATAGTAAAATCCACCTCATCAAATATCTTATCCATTTTTACTGAAATAGCGTGAGAGCCAACCACACTCCTTTCCCCCGTAATCGAAACCATATCTATCCCGATACCCGCTCTTCTCAATAGATTCACTACGGTAAGTGCCTCTATTTCTTCATAACCAGTTGCAAAAAAAATACATACCTTACTCATATCTTACCTTTCTTGCTTGTTCTTTATTTCACAAGCTTGAAAATCCATAAGTTACCTTTTTATATACCTTTATTTTACCACTTTATTGATAACTTTAAAAGTAAAGAAATCTTAATGATGTATTAATTTCTATTCTATTGTGTCACAATGACCGATACCGATTATGGACGTAATATCAGTTACTTTACTATTTTCATTATCCTCTGCAAAGATTACTTTATAATACCCCGATTCATCGATGGAATATTCAATATCGCTGCTAATCGGTAGAGAAAAACTGACCGCACTATTATTATCATTACCTTTTTTTATAATATAAATAGTCCCTAAATCCGAATCAGGTAAATCATCCAATATGAAGCTATTAATAAAAATTTGATTATCAGTAGTAAGATACTTCCAATCCTCATAGAAAGCCAAGTCAATCTCTTTATCCGTAAGTAAAGCATCCGAATTGTCCATGGCCTCAGCATATATTACATCTTCTTTAGATAGATTATTGTTACCTACCCTATAATTTATGTATAAAATTATTACAAAAATACTAAAAACTATTGAAATATAAAAGACTGCTTTTTGCACTGGTATTCCTCCTTTTCAACAAACCCCTTACATACTAAACTTGACAGTACCATAGTACTATATTAAATTAATTATAACTGATATGAATACTTTTGGGAAGTATAAGGAGCATAGGAAATACGATGGAAATTGAAAGAAAATTCACTATAAAAAAAGTACCTGACAATCTGGAAACTTATCAGTACCACCATATTGAGCAGGCCTATCTGAATACGAATCCGGTTGTCAGAATCAGGAAACAGGATGAAGAATATTATTTGACCTATAAAGGAAAAGGACTCCTTGCCAGAGAAGAGTATAATCTGCCTCTGAACAAAGAATCCTATGACCATCTCCGTCAAAAAGCGGACGGGATAATTATTTCTAAACGAAGATATCTGATTCCTCTTCCATCTTCTGCCTTAATCATTGAACTTGATATTTTTGATGAGCCGTTTTCTCCGTTAATCATTGCGGAGGTGGAGTTTACCTCCGAGGATGAAGCGAATGCTTTCCTTCCTCCTGATTGGTTTGATGAAGATGTGACCTTCGATCCTGCCTATCATAATTCCAATTTAAGTAAATCTATCTGATATTTACCGGTCCTGTAGATTCTCTAAGAATCAATTTTGCCGGAAATATAATATGTTCATAGGACTTGCGTCCGGCGATGATATCAAAGAGCAGCTTAATGGTAGTGTTTGCCATTTCTTTTACGGGCTGCTTTATGGTTGTAATAGCCGGATTATAATACTTACCTACATCGATACCGTCATATCCTGCCACAGAGACATCTTCCGGTATCCGCATACCCGCTTCTAATAACGCTCTGCATGCTCCCACAGCAAGTATATCTGCGGTAGCATAAATAGCCGTGAATTTCTCACCTGATTCAATCAGCTTCTTCGTCGTTGCATATCCGTTTTCCATAGAATAATGCTCAATTTCATCATCCACGCTACGAATTAAACTATGGTTAAGCGAGATTCCTTTGGCTTTCAGCGCATCCTGATAACCCTCCAGGCGAAGCTGACCAATGCTGTTGATTTCTGACTCCGCAGAGATAATCGCTATATCCCGATGCCCCAGCTCAATCAGATGTTCTGTCATCTTATAGCTTTCCTGTCTATCATCTACGGCTATACTGGAATATAAGGCCCGGTTAATATTTTCGGATACGGCTGTACTGATGGTACTGAAAATATAGGGAACGGTTAGCTTCTCTAACTTTTCTTCCGAATGGAAAAAATATCCTCCCAAAAAGATGATTCCCCGCAGTCTTTTTTCCTTTATCAACTCAAGCGCCACATCCACTTCATCTTCATAATATTCTACATGCTTAAGCACAAGAGAATATTTTTTCTTCTGGGTTTCTTCTTCTATTACTTTAATCATATCGCTGAAAAGAGGATTGGTAATACCTTTTACAAGAACCGCAATACTTCTTGCGTCAATACGCTTTAAATTTCTTGCACTGTTATTAGGAACAAATCCGGTTTCTTTAATGAAATTCATTATCATGTTTTTTGTTTCCGGATTAATATCCGGATGGTTATTAATCGCTCTGGATACAGTACTGATTCCAACCCCGCACTTTTTTGCTATATCCTTTATTGTAATTTCAGACATGCCCTTCTCCTCCCTGCTCCCCCACTAACCATTGAAAATAGCCAGGAATACCTCTGCCGTACTCCTGACTAACAAAACCTCATGCTGCCTAGACTCTTCCGTATAGTTTTGCCATCTTTCTAATTCTTTCAGCTAACTCATCATCTATCTGTCCCGGATCCAGACGCCACCTCCAGTTATTACCAAGAGTTGACGGTATATTAATTCTTGATTCCGAGCCTAATCCCAGATAGTCCTGCATCGGAATGATTGCAGTATCTGCTACACTGGAAAGAGCGGCACGTATAAATTCCCAGTGAATCTCTTTTCTTGTTTTTATATTCAGATATCTTTTTGCAAACGCTTTGTCTTTCTTATTAAAAGTGGAATACCATCCCATTGTTGTATCGTTGTCATGGGTCCCTGTATATACAACCGAATTATTCGTATAGTTATGAGGCAGATAGTCACTTTCCTCTCTGGAATCAAAGGCAAACTGTAATATCTTCATTCCGGGATATCTGGTTTTCTTTACCAGTCGATTGACACTGGGGGTTAGAAATCCAAGATCCTCGGCTATTACAGCTTTATTTCCCAGTTTTTCTTTCATTACTTTAAATATATCATATCCCGGTCC
>CAYXCV010000012.1:38547-42819 GCA_964463365.1 uncultured Kineothrix sp. | reverse complement strand
ATAACCAAATTCATTATTTTGCTCCTCTTTTAAATAAAACAACACCTATCGTCTGAAATAATATTTTTATGTCCAGCGTTAAAGACCAATTGTCGATATATTGTAAATCGTATTTTACAACATCGTCAAAGTTCTCAATCTCACTTCTTCCGCTTACCTGCCACATACCTGTAAGTCCCGGTGTCATACTGATTCTTCGTCTGTAGTATTGATTATATTTCTCGAATTCATCCTCAGTAGGCGGTCTTGTCCCAACCAAACTCATATCCCCTTT
This sequence comes from uncultured Kineothrix sp., assembly GCA_964463365.1. Lineage (GTDB taxonomy): Bacteria > Bacillota > Clostridia > Lachnospirales > Lachnospiraceae > Kineothrix. The sequence continues at coordinate 42,545 of CAYXCV010000012.1, read as the reverse complement.
AAAAACATTATAAAACTGGGGCAGCTCATCAATGCTTGTCTTTCTTAAAAAAGCACCTACCTTGGTAATACGGGGGTCATTTTCTATCTTAAACATAAGACCCTGCATCTCATTCATCTCTTCCAATTCCTTTTTCCGTTCCTCTGCATCGATATACATGGAGCGGAACTTGTATATCTTAAACCGTCTTCCGTTTCTTCCGATTCTGACTTGTGAAAAGAAAATAGGACCCTTGGAATCTATCTTGATGGCCAATGCAACAAAAGGCAGAAACACAAGTGTAATAAGCAGCCCTACCAGTCCTCCCGCTACATCCATAACACGCTTTATCATCAGCCTCTTATAGCTGCTCTGAAAGCGTGTATAGGTGATAACTGTATAATTGCCAAAACTATCTACCTTGCTTTGATTTGCCTCCATACCGGGAAGCTCCAAATTATAGTGACAATTCACACCCATCTCTCCAAAGTCTTTAATGAGACCTTCCATATTACTCTGAGAGATGCCGGGCAGATTTAAGAATACTTCATCCAATGCCATTTGAGTCGTCACTTCAATTAAGTCATTCTTTGTTGCAACCACGGGAATACCTTTAATATCCCTGCCAACCATATCATAATCAACACAAGCAAGAGCGACTATCTGGTAATAAATATCCAGCCCCTTTTCCAAGCGTTCTAACGTCTGTTCCATTAAATTACTTTGGGTAACTACTATTACCTTTACAGAGTTCTGCTCCGAAGAATAATAGGTTTGCATTGATTTCTTAATCAATAAATGCACCGCAAAAGAAAGCAAACAATTAAGTACAAAGAAGGAAGATAAAACCCATCTGGAAAATACATCTGCCCATTTCACAAGAACCATCAAAAAAGATACCGTAACTATCATAATGGCATTATACTGTAAAACGGCAAAAGCTTCCTTCCATATGCTTTTTTTTAGGAAATTACGATTCCAATCAATAAAAAAGCTATAGACAGTACAAAATAACATCAGACAAACGAGTACAAGAAAATGCACGTTCTGATCGCCCATGTCCTTAAAATTGCCAAAACGAATATAGGTCGCTACCATAAATGAAATAACAAGACAAATCAAATCCGCAAACCACAATCCATATACTTCTATAATCTTATTCTTCTGTTTCATTTCCATACCCCATGCCCGCTTTCGCAGACTTAAATTCTATAATTGAAAGTCTCTAAATTAATTTATTAATTCCAGGTACTTTCTTTAATATACTAACATAAAATACGGAAAGTATAATTGTTGTCACTACATAGCAAAAGCAAGCAAAAATTCCGAATGTATAGTCACACAGATATAAGTACATCGGTAGCAGCTGCCGTCTTACTAATTGTTCAATTAAGTATATACCAAATACTGTACTTCCTAAATAAATAATAGCCTTTTTTACTTTTTCTGGCAACTTGTACTGCGTACAATATGCTTTTACAATATAAAATATTAAAATTACTAATATAGGATTAAAGATTCCAAGGCAACTTTGTGAATACATGCCATTTATCTTATAATCCATAACTGTCGCTGCCATGCATGCTGTTATTACTCCCAGACTCAATAGTACAATTTTTCCTATGTACTTTCGTTCAAATTTTTCTCTCGGTACTATACACTCCATATAGTACCCGAACAACACATAAAATATAGGATCTACAATAATAAATAACTCTAGGTTAATTCCTAAATCAGCAAAAATTAATAGTATACGAAATACAATATCAAAAATCATTTTTAGTATAAATAAATAACGGAATTCATTTCCATTCATCCCTTTTGCCATTTTTCTTAAAAAAGGAATCATAATCAGTACCGCCAAATAAGAATAGAGAAACCAATAGGATTCAATCACTGTACCAGTCATTATAGTTATTAAAAAGTCTGTCAGACTCATTTTTCCAGTTAATTTTCCAGACAAACCATTTGCTATGTAATGCAGCATTGAAAAAATTATAATAACAGCAAATATTCTAAATACCCTTTTCTTAAATACTTCTCGTATTTCTTCCTCTTGGGGGATAAGAAGAGCCCCTGTAACCATAAAAAACAAAGGCACATTTATTCTGCACAATACTGAAAAAAATAATGATACAAAATAAGTAAATGGATTGTCTGTATTAGCAAAAAAAGAAAAATAGCCATCTGTATGGTTAAATACAACTAAAATAATAGCTAATATTCTGATGACTTCCAAATGTACTTTTTTGTTCATTACACATCTGCCTCCAGCTTCGTAAATAATAGCTTGTAACTTCTAAAGAGGTATTCTTCCTTACTGCTTCGGGTACGAAAAATATCAATCCAATAAGCTCCCAGTAAAAGCAGAATATAATTCCTGCCAATGTATACAGATATGATATGTGCTTCTACAACAGTGTATATTCCAAGAACCACCAACATAGTCAGACCCATTGTGTCTCTTTTCTTATAGCATTCCCAAATTAATAAAATATTTAATAAAAAATAAGTAATAGCCGGAATGATACCATACCAATAAAATACACGGACAAATCCCATATCAAAATAATACGTATTTCTTGCTTCTGAAAAAAGGCTCCAGTGCGCTACAGTCCCCTCATGATTTACAGATCCCCAGTATAAATCTAAAATCCGGCCATTCAAAAATTTATCCAGCTTTTCAAGAATAGGTACTGTCAATCCATACTTTGAGGCTGCAATGGATAATAGTAAACAGCTTATAAATATAATAATTCCAATGATATATATTGATTTGAAATTCTTCAATTTAGGAGCAATATGGAACAATCCTGCCATAATTACTGTCAGCATTGTGATAAGCATTCCGGTCCTTGAATCTGTTAGTAAATATAAACCTATATTTAATAAAATCACATAAATATAATGATGCCACTTCATTCTATCATGATAAATATAAAGTCCCAAAATCGTAAGCATAAAAAACATACAATGTAATGCATTAGGATGCCCCAAACCTATACAGTATCTTGTCTCCACAACACCTCGTCCAAAATTTGTCGTAATAGATAAATTGCCATAAATTCCTGTAACTGACAAGAACATTAAAAGCAAGCATCCTCCTAATGTAGAATAATATACAAACAGCATCATTCTTTTTAAATCAATATGTTTGCATGCTGCAACAAAAACAACAATACGAAGAATTTCATTTCGTCCGGTCGCTTTATAAGAAATCAATCCCAGCAGTCCAAACACTGCCATCCACAGCCATTCTTTTAAAGAATACTTTGTCATCATAATTTTTATCACTGCCAATAAAAAGGTGATACGAAATAATTGCCCTTCCACCGGATTAATATAATCACTTTTATCTACAATTACGATTATAATTTCCAAGGCAAGCATCATAAAAAATATAATTTCTGCCATGCTTATTTTTTTGTTTCCTTGCATATTCCTAGTTTCCATTTCACTTTACTCAATATTTTTTGAAATTTTGCTATTAAATACTCTCTTCTACTAATTTTCATTTTTTTTATTTCATCATAAGATGCATTGTTTTCCAGTAGTATCTGAATTAACTTTTTACGATACTTTATATTATCACTTAACTGGTACTTATCATAGATATATCCAAATTCCTTTATGTTTAACTTCTGATCTCCTCTACACATCTCTGTCAGTTGACTGCCACTGATGCCAATGGATATCAATGGCTCTGTCGTATAGATAAACTCTGAATTGCTTTTTAATATATTCATATAAAAATCCATATCCACAAGCCATATTAAATTTTTGTCATAATTACCAACATTTTTTCTATAAATCGTTGCGCTTGGGGCTCCTATTGTATTACCCAGATAGAGATTTCTATAATCATCCTTTATTAGCTTCACATCATTTTCAGAAATGCATCTGTCAAAGGTTTGACCTAATTCAACCTGCCTAGTTCCACAGAATGCAAGATTAACCTCCGAGTGTTCTTCCAGCATACTGACCAGCCTGCCTAGACTATCTTCCCCCGTAAACCAATC
>CAYXCV010000012.1:30180-38447 GCA_964463365.1 uncultured Kineothrix sp. | reverse complement strand
GTTCTTCCAGCATACTGACCAGCCTGCCTAGACTATCTTCCCCCGTAAACCAATCATCATGATGCATAATCTTAATCATGCTGCCCCTACATCTGCTCATAGCTACGTTCCAATTGGCTGTTGCCCCTAGTCTTTTTTTGTTTTTGTAATATCTTACGTTTCTGAAACCTTTTACTAATTCCTGTATCGCATCATTGTCTGAATCATCCGTAATGACTATTTCATAGTCCGTGAACCTCTGTTGTTTAATACTTCGCAGAAGCCTCTCTACCGAATCTGCATTATTATATGTTGGAATGCATATTGAAACCTTTGGTACCATGATAACGCCTCCTGACCGACTTATGCTTTATTCTGCTCTAACATATATAAAGCGGCACTAATCATTGCAAAAACTGTACCCATTAATCCTCTGCTGGTGTACCAATAAATCCACCCTGCGTGGCTTTTAGTTAATGTCAACCAAATAATTGGTATAAGGGCAATCACAATAAATGGGACTATTGATATAATATTGACAGTCTTATTACTTTGTTTTAAAAATAATTTTATTAAATATACTATTATAACAAGGGCTAATATGAGATAGGGCATTCTTGCCACTACTTGTACATTTTTGGCAATTACTTCTATCACGTTAAGACTTTCCCCTTGGACAACGGCTTCACCTGAATGAACTTTAATTCTTCCTAAAACTTCAGCTACAATATTATAATCTAATACAATATAGCAGTATATCCATTTTGTTATCCACATTCCCAAATATCCGATTCCCCAGAAAAAACTACTCTTAACTAATTTAATCAGTGCTAAAGATAATGGTTTCTTCTCTTCTAGCCTTTCTATTAATAAGTACAATACTAAAGACATTGTCAACGTAGCAGTTGGATAGGTTAAAAAATCAAAATAAACGGTTATAATACCTAAAATTAAAAAGAAGTATATATAATTGTTCTTATTTAATAGCCATTTTCTCTTTGACAAAATAAATATAAATGATAACAGCACTAAATAATAAATAGTTGAAAATTGCATGGACATTGCTACTGCTACAGGATTAATCGCCAAAATTGACGCAATCAGTGCAATGAGATATCTTTTTAATCCACTATTTACAAACAGAACAATGACATACGTAAGTAAAATCATCTGCGCAAACATATTCAAATATCTGATATCTGCGTAACTAAATAAAAGTAATAAAGGTTTTAATATCACCAGATAGCCATGCCAATATCTGCCATATTCCTCTGTTCCATTTGGTTCCTGCCCTTCCCATATATACGCCACTAATTCTCTAAACCTGGAATTCTCACCGGGTGTGGTCATTCTTGGAACTGCAACCGCTTTCTCTAGTACGTTTCTATCTGTTCCTGAATAGATAGCATTTAAAGTCATAATTGCATCCGTTTCATTATCCAATTGACTTCCTTTAAATCCGGCTACAAGTTGTGGGTACACCCCTTCACTATAAAATACTTCAATCGATTCTAGCGTATGTTCCATCATTGGCTTCGATGGTAGTAAATACACCAAAACCAGCATAAATAATCCGATTATGGAACTTAAAATAATCAATCCTGAGATTTTACCCGCTATTCCAAAAAATTTTTTTATCATTATCTACACCTGCTATTCTGCTTTCCTAATTTTCATTCTTCATTATGACTAATTCTTTATTATAAAAATCTCTTACTACCCTATTTGTGAAATTATTGGGATCAGTTGTTATTGGCATATGCATCAATGGACCTTGATCATCGTTAATTGGTATCAAATATGCCTCTTTGATTGTATCATCCAACAATACTTCCATGTGGGATTCAATCTGCCTCTTAAAATCACCTGCTTGTCCGCTGCTTACATAGCCATATACTTTCATATCTGTGCTGTTGGAAAACCACCTCGCATTAAAAACAGTAATTAATATAGCAATCATAATAAGAGGAAAAGCTATCTTTTGCCGATAGGTTGTCTCATCAAACAACCACTCAGTAATCTTCTTATTACCTTTATTTTTATATTTTTCTAATACCCAACCCTCAACATATATAATTGACAAAAATGATGTTATGAGGAAGGTAAAATATACAATGGTTGCAGGTCCTAATGATACCTCAACACCTGAATAGATTGCCGGTGCCCACATCGCTGAGTAAATACCAAACATAAATATTACGAATAGTAAGGGAAATCGAAAGGAAAAAGTGGTTCTACTTTTTAATAAGGCTAGCCAACCAAATACGGCACAAATAAAAAGTACCACAAAAACAAAAGGTTTCTCAATGATATAAGAACCAATAGTTGTAATTCCCATAGTAATAGAATTCCAAATAGTCTGAAAAATACCAGATGCGTGAAATCCAAAGCTTTCACCTGCGCGAACTTTGTTTCCGGGTGAAAGACATTGAATGATAAATCCAATTGCGCCAACCAGGAAAGGAATGAGTAAATAAAGTATCTCTTTCTTTTTATAAACAAGTAGCACAATAAGTACGCCAAATACCATAAATAATAACAGGGAAGAAAAATAACTGCTTCCTCCCACTGCAAACATACATAAGGTGGCATAAATTATATTTTTCCACTTCCATGTTTTACAATATCTAAAACCAAAGGTTAGAGCCAAAAGAGCCAGCATGTGAGGTATGATATAGTGAACCGCCCCTACGTACCAGTACATGCCTATTGCCGTACTTGGAATAAACTGTATGGATACCAGAGACAATAAGGAAATAAATAAGAGGGAATATTCTACCTTCAAACCTATTATTTTTACTGACACATAATAAAGAAAGACACCCGTTCCTAAAAGAAATGCTCCCACCATTATATAGGGAACGATCCAAAAGCTATATGTTACAAACACCTCAGGCATTAAGGAAAATAAGAAGGTAGTAAACCAATCTCCGTTCCATCCCCTATACATCTGTTTTACAGTTTCAATAGCTGCTTTAAATACTTCAATTAACGAATGAGTATTTTGCCAAGCTGCATGAGTTAAAACGCTATATCCATAGTCATCTCCGCTAGGTCTGGCATATGGTGCTAAATAGAATATTGGCACTAAACTTATCCCCAATATAATAATAGATAATACTGCAATTTTTCTATCACTCATCCAATTAATTATTTTGTTCATCTACTATTTCCTTCCAACCAAAAGTATTCTACTTACCACTTTGTCTATCCAATAGAAGAAATGATCTTCCTTCTCTTTCCGCCTAATCGCTTTGCCACTATATCTATTTAATTTCTTATATGCACCGCCCATTACTTTATATTTTGCAAGTTCCATTCGGCATTCTTTTGCAGAAAACAGTTCCCCGTATCTATCTTGATAAGTAAAGTCACTATAAATATTCTGCTCTGATGCCCAATATCCGTCAGACACATTATGCCTCGCCCAGTATTTAGGTGCTATAATCTTTTCCACAGTTTCACTTGTAAATGAAGGAAAGAAAGCAAAGCTAGAATTGGATAAAATAAGATATTTTGCATTTTTTAATGTTACATAATCTTTGGCTAGGTCAGAATGATAAGCTTTTATTCCGGGCAGCATTCTACCCGCTGCCTCTACATCATCCGTTACAATCATAAATTCCATGTCCGGTCTGATTTTTCTCATATTCGCCATGGCATTCTTCCAATACCTTCTCCTCAAAAAAAGAGCGCGGTTATCCACATATTCTCCGCCGCGAAAGTTAATAATACACAGATTTTCTTTATAAAACTCATAAGAATCATACTCTTTTTTTACTGCCAGCCACTTCTTTATTTCTTCTCTATATTTTAAAAAATATGGTTCCGCTTGCAGATTGCCATAGATTAATGTCTGATCCTTAATCCGGTATAAATTTTCATCTGCACCTGACACATAGCAGCCAAGCTTCATATCATGAGCGCAGGTTTTTAAAAACAAGCGTTTTTCTGCCTCTTTATAAACATGGAAATCAGAGATATCTGTAATTGGCTTTCCCAAATCCAAATCCATAAAATACATGCCTTTTTTGCTATGAATATTGACCGCCAGCTCCTCTTGTCCTGCGGTACCGAATTCATACCCCAAGTCACTGGCAATGCATCTTGCCGATACATAGCAGAACAACTGATTGCCTAAGCCTTGTCCCTTTAAAAATTCTGTTCCAACCATTGAACAACTGCCTTTCTTAATGATGCTTACCTTTTTAAAAAGTCATACCATTTCGGTTCTTTATAAAGCAGATAACGGTATTTATCAATATTTTTCCTTAAATATTCCGGATAGGTTTCATCTATTTCAACTTGAAGAATTTGAGCCTCTCTTCCAAATATATCCTGTTGATTCTTTATATTTTTTCTGACCTTGGATAAAGTGGAACGATTATTGTACTCTTGATGTGCAGCACTTTTTATTTTGTATTTCACTCTTTCTTCTATAGATTGATTCTTTCCGCCGCCCATATAGCTAAAATGCCAGCCTCCGTCAGGAACCCTGACTCCGATTGATTGCTGTTCCTTATTTCTTAACTCCTCAGTTGTATAATGTTCCAGTAAACGATAGCGGCAAACCTTGGTTCCAAGCCACATAGGCTTTTCAACCCCTTCAAATTCTCCGGTAACAGAAAGTAATTTCCCGGATACTTCTTCCATATCCAAATAGCAATAAAACAAGCGCTGTGCCATCATATATATCTTGCCGTCCTCTATGTTGGGCAGTATTTTCTTTAATGTTTCAGGATTAGGAATCTCATCCACATCACTGAAAATAATAATATCTTCCGGCTTACACCCCTTAAGACCTCTTGCCACAGCACACTTTTGGTGATGATCCCTTGTAAAAGCATTACAATCCATAGGAGTGTCATCTACCACATTATGGATGATTTTATCTTCGAACTCCTTAAACATCTCTTTGTTCTCCGCGTAAAACAGCGGTTTGGGGTCTCCTGAAAAGGTTACAGTAGACTCACTGATAACAAACTTGTCCACTACATCATTTAAAATGTTCATTCTAAGTAACAATATATCTAATTCATTAAAAAATTGAAAGCTATCATAAACCATAATTTACACCTGTTCTATTTCCCTTAATTTATATACATTGTTTATCTACAGTTACATTAAAACTTAGGATAATCTGCATTAGCTCCTGCCCATTTATGAAACACAAAAGGCCGGATTCCCTCTACTTCAGGTATCATAGATTCGTGTCCGAAATATTTTGCCACCTCAAGGGGAGCATATTTCATTCCTGCTGCCTCAAATAAGTGCCTGTTCTTACAGCAGATAAAACCGTCCTCATTGAAATATCCGTGATCTGCTTCAAAAGGTATATTGGTCTTTTCCGGGAATTCAAGCAGTCTCTTACTTCGAATGGATACACTATTTCCAACCCTGCATAAATTGCCGTTAATGTCCCGGTATGAAAAATCATCCTTCGGAACGGGAAAAGGGGAGCCGATGTAATCATACTCTAAGAATTCGTCCCGCCACATCCCCGGATTCACAACAAATCCATCATAATGCACAAGAAGCATAAAATCCGTCTGGATATACTCATGAATCTTATATATCATATCATAATTAAAGTCATCAATTGTCTTAAGTTTTGCGATATGCTTATAAGTAATTCCTTTGGGTAGGAACCAAGGTTTTCTGTGAGAAATAAATACCACTTCACCAAAATCAATATCCTTCATACTATATTCCAGTGCTTTTATGGTCTCCTTTATCTTAACGCTTGTCATGGCTGCTAAAGTAACATTTGGAAGTTGCAGCCTTCCATTTTTATATTCACTCATTTTATTGTAAATTCCCTTCTCATTAACTTTTACTTCTGATTGGAATAATATATTTATCATAAAATCTCACAATCTGATAATACACGCTCGGCGCTGTCATTGCTAACTTTATACGCACCTTATCCCCTGTTGCTACATAACTTTCCTTATAGATTCTCTTAATGTTTTCTTTTTCTTCCTGCAGTATGGAGATAATTTCTCCGGCATAATTTCTTGTCTGCTTATTCTCCATAAAATCGATATAATAAAACAGCATTCTTCTATAAAAGTGATAAGCTGCTTTGTCAGAAAGCTCCGCCATTCCTTGTGCTGCAAGATAGGATATCTGCTCTCTCCAAAAGGGAATCTCGTGATGTAACCGCCGTTCCCCGATCTTCTGATTCATAATACTGCCTTCTCGGTCGATAACATAATTATAATAGCCCGTATCCAAATATACGCACCGTTTCATTTTGCAAAATGCTTTGGTGGTAAACATAATGTCTTCGGAATTCTTACCTACCGGAAACCGCATATCCTCAACTAACTCTCTTGCAAACAGTTTGCTCCATACGGAATTGTATATCAGATAACGTTCATGTCCACATAGATATATTTCAAGTGCTTCTTTTTGTGATAATGATACACTATCACCAGTGGAGGCGTCAATAATACCAGTTTTTGTTATTTGCTTATAACGGCATACGCAAATCTGAGCCTTCTCTTGCTCACAGGCATAATACATGGCCCGGTACATATCCCCATCAATCCAGTCGTCTCCGTCGACAAAGCCGATAAAATCTCCCTTTGCCGCATCCATTCCTGCATTTCTTGCATCAGAAAGACCTCCGTTTTTCTTATGGATGACTTTAATTCTTTCATCTTGATCCCCATAAGAATCACAGATTCGGGGGGACGAATCAGTAGACCCATCATCCACCAGAATAATTTCCAGGTTTTTATATGTTTGGGCCAAAATAGAATCCACACATCTGGGAAGATATTCTTCTATATTATAAACTGCTACTATTATTGAAATTAATTTTTCCATCTGCATCTATCCTAATCATATCCGGTGTATAAATATCATAGCATTCGCATGTATTCAGCCATTTTACGGGAGCTGCCACGGACTTATCCGGATTGTGATTCAACCATGCTCCCCACCAGCTAAAGCTGCTGTTTGCAATAATATGATGGTTACACCTGCTCATGAGCATCAGATCAATATATCCTGTTTCTTCGTCTGTGCCTTTAATCACTGTAAATTCTCTGTTCTCATGTTCCTTCTTCTTCGCTTCGCACCATTCCTCTGCCCATAATGCATCATTGGTAAATATGAAAAAGTGGGACTTAGGATATTTGGCAAGCATCTCATCGATTGCCGTCCTATAATACGCCTCTGTGCAAATGCCGCCGTACACATTCTCTGCCTTAAGATAATCCCCCCGCCTGATATGAATGCTGACAGAAGTGGTGGCTGCAATAGCATCTTCATATTGTTTTATCTGACCTTTAAGCTTCTTTGAAATCGGCACATTTCTGAATTGAAAGGCTTCCCGTACCGTATGCTCTATATCCTTAAAATATTTCTCACTTTGAAAACAGCCGGTGAGATAAGCATTTTCTTGCTTCAATACTTCCTCATCATAGTTGACGGAGGCCTCTTTGTATTCTAAGCTTTTCCGGCCTGTCAGCTTTCTTCTGATTCTATGAGAAAGAAGCATAGAGCCGTCTGTGAGCTTATTAATCTCTTCCTGGGAGGCTCTTTCATATTCAATTCCAAACACATCCAGCATAATCGGTCTTGCATTGTCCAGCTTATACTCTGTGATATCATCAAATTTCACTTCTTTTCCCAGAGAAATCAACTTCAGATATAAGGCATATTGAAACATCTGATTGCCGATTCCACCGGACATTCTGATTATATTCATGGCGATACCCTACTCCTTCTTACTTTCTGTATTCCGTACACATCCATTCCTGGAACATTAAGATAAACCATATTTGAATGCGCCATACTCCATTCTTCGTATAATCCTCCCAAATCTTCCATACCACATCCGAATTTAAGATACCTTGCTGCTCCAGCGTCTTTCTATTAATTAAGCTTTCCGCCCACTCTCTAAGTTCCGGTCTTAACAGCCATTTATCGATAGGAATACTAAAACCCTTTTTCGGGCGTTCCATCATTTCCCTGGGAACATATCGATATAATACATCCCTTAATACCTTTTTCCCAACGTTACCATTCCTTTTATAATCAATGGGTAATGACCATGCGAATTCCACCACATCCTTATCCAGCATCGGCACCCTTGTTTCCAGAGAAACCGCCATGGCGGTCCGGTCTACTTTAACCAGTATATCATCCGGATGGTACATGATCATATCCATAAGCATTACCTTATGATTCACCTCTTCTATGCTGCCTGCCTGTAACTGGGTATATTTGTACTCACACGTTTCATGGGATTTACTTATCTGCTGAACCAGAGGATC
>CAYXCV010000012.1:24273-30080 GCA_964463365.1 uncultured Kineothrix sp. | reverse complement strand
TATATTTGTACTCACACGTTTCATGGGATTTACTTATCTGCTGAACCAGAGGATCCGTTTCATAAGATATCCGGTATAACTCCACCGGGTCTTTGGCACCCAGCAGTGTGGCCTTGGTACGATATATATGTTTTTTAGCCAGCGGAGTTTTTAAAATGAGATTGCTGCAGGGCTTCCTGATCGGATAAGGAATGGATTTCATCTTGTTCCATATACGACTGACGGATTCATAGGAAGTATACCCACAGAAGAGTTCATCTCCCCCATCTCCGCTTAAAGAAACCGTCACATGCTCTCTGGTCATCTTACTTACCAGATAGGTAGGAATCTGAGAAGAATCCGCAAAAGGCTCGCCGAACATATGTGACAATTTAGGAATGACGTCAATGGCATCCTGTTCCGTGATATAGAGTTCCGTATGCTCCGTTCCCAAATGCTTTGCAATCTCTTTTGCCGCTGCCGCTTCATTATATCCTTCTTCGTTCATGCCTATGGTAAAGCTTCTTACCTTTGTATGGTTTAAGGACTGCATCAGTGCCACAATGGTACTGCTGTCGATTCCTGCTGATAAGAAAGCCCCTACCGGAACATCTGCTACCATCTGGTCTTTGATGGATTCTTTTAATAGCCGCTCTAACTCTTCACTTGCTTCCTGTTGTGTTCCCGTAAAGAGATGGGACTGCCCCTTCTCGGCCGCCTTCTTCATAGACCAGAAAACGGATAGGGCCACATCCTCTTTCCGAAAGGGTGCCTTGATGGTCAAAATGGTGCCTGGCTCCAGTTTATAAATATCCTCATAGATGGAATATGGTGCCGGAATATATCCGTGAGTAAAATATATATTTAAAATTTTTGTTTGAATAGGATTGGAAAAGTTCTCAAGATTGGCAATGGAGCCGATATCCGAAGCAAAAGCAAACGTGTTATTAATAAATCCATAATAGAGTGGTTTCTCTCCCACTCTATCTCTTATTAAGGATAAGGTTTGCTCCTTCTTATCATATAAGGCGATGGCAAACATTCCTTTACACATATGAATCGCTTCCTCTGCCCCATAGGCTTCCATAGCCTCTAACAAAACCTCCGTATCAGAGGTTCCCCGGAAACTTGATAATTTCTTTTCCTCAAGCAGTCTTGCGGCAATCCTTTTGTAATTGTAGATTTCTCCGTTAAAGACAATCACAAAGCGACCGCTATGAGATTCCATAGGCTGTGATCCCTTCCCTGACAAATCCACAATGGCCAGTCTTTGATGACCAAAAACCACCTTTTTATCTTCAGATGCCCACGTTCCGGAGGCATCCGGTCCCCGATGGCACATCCTGTTGTTCATCCTGCCTATATTGCTCTGCCAGTCTCCTTCTATGTTACAAAATCCTGCAATACCGCACATGTTTTCTCTCCTTACTCTTCCGCAACTACCTCAGCAAAGTCCTCATTTAGAATCCTCTGGGCAATGGTTTCTTCCGCCTGAGAATACTCCTCTTTCCAAAGCTGATAGGCTGCATCCCATTTGGCATATTGCCCCTTATCTTTACTCTTTGTTATGGGATAATGTTCTATAATATATTCTGCAAGAAAGCTTGTACACTTCTTTGCTCCAAGGGCATTGGTATGCCCGCCGTAATCACTGAAATCCGTGGAAAAATCCAGACCTATTTCTTTATTATAATCATTCATATTCAGAAACTCATAATCATAATCCTCAATAATTTGCTCCATATAATTATACATTTTCTGCTTCTCTGCTTCCATCACAGTCGGGGATAAAATAAAAAGTGCCTGTAATTCATTCTCTTTTAAATAATTAAGCAGTGTGTATAAGGCTTCCTCCTGCTTATCGGGCATAGGCAGTGTTTCTGTAATATGAGATGTGTCTACCATCTCGCAAGGCCCCACCTCATCCGTCATCACATAACCTTTCTGACGATCCAGCCGTTCATAGCGAAAGCTGGCAAGCTGCTCCGGCAGTACCATTGTTTTCCAATTGGAATGGTATTTAAATATATCAAAATAATACGTATATCTTTCTGACACATCATCTACCATTGCATTGATTGTTTTGATCCGATTCCATGAATACTTCATATTATCGGTAACTCCCCTTGTATATGCCATGTTATTGGTAAGATCCGAATCCCTTGCCGTATACATGCGCATCTCAAAGATATATAATTCCGGTTCCTGGGTTTTCCTAATTTCTTCTACCATATAAACAGCCGACACCGGTCTTTGTAAATTACTGGAGATGGGATAAGCTGTTATTCCATATTCCCCCCACATCATGGGAGTGACATAGTAAGGATAAACTGGACTGGAACCAATCATTGCTATGTTAATGGTGTTGTCAGGTTCCGCATAAAAACCAGTATACCGATCCTTTACATCTCCGTTTGTTCTTATGATATAAGTAACCGTCATAAGTAAATATAAAAAAATCAATATAAAAATAACTATTTTCAGTCCTTGTTTACGAGTCATAAGAGGTACCCCGTGTACGTTTAGACGAATTTATAATATGTTCCAAATACTTTTTCCATGTTTGATTGATCATGTCCGGATTAAATTCCTCCTGCACTTTTGAAGCCTTTTCGCCCATTTTCTTGGCATATTCTTTATTAGTTAATAAATTATGCAAGTTTTCTGCCATTTTTTTCCAGTCCCCGGGTGGAACCAATAAGCCGTTTTCTCCATTCACAATGAGGTCTCTGGGGCCTCCGCATGGGCAATCCGTTGAAATGGAAGGAATACCAAGAGCCATTGCTTCCAATAATGTATTGGGCATACCCTCCGAGTAGGAGGTCAACGCAAATGCCGAGGCTTTATAAATA
The DNA here is from genome assembly GCA_964463365.1 of uncultured Kineothrix sp. GTDB lineage: Bacteria > Bacillota > Clostridia > Lachnospirales > Lachnospiraceae > Kineothrix. Next base: position 27,249 of record CAYXCV010000012.1, on the reverse strand, counting down.
GAACCTGCCACATCAGTGACCGATCCGGGCAACATAATACGTTCCTTAAGCTTTAACTCATGGGTGAGCTGAATCAGGCTTTGGCGTAGCTCTCCCTCTCCATAAATAATAAGCTTATACTCAGGAAAATCAGATGCAATATGGGCAAAGGCGCGAATTAGCATTTCATGATTTTTGTTGGCATCCACACGTCCCACTGCCACAATTTCCTTCTCCCGTTCCCCCTTATAGGGTTCCCTAATAAAATCAGGATTTAATGAGTTTTTTAATATCACTGCCTTCTTCCTAATCCTTTTGGGGAAAAAGTCAAGGCACTGTGTTGTTTGAAGTACCAAACCGTCTGCCAGATTAAAAATCGTTCTGGCTGCTAAGGTAAGCATTTTAGAGTAATATTCCTCCGCAGGCTCTCCCCTTACGGAAATGACAGTAGGGATATGGAGAAATCTGGAGGTCAATAAAGCCATAATATTATTTTTCCCAATAAAGGATAGAATTAAATCAGGTTTTTCTTCTTTCCAAATGTTTCGCAGCTTAAAGAAGCGTCTGGAAAAATTTCTGATTCTGTTTGAGCTTGTCTCATTCTCGGTAATATCAGATAAAACTCTTTTTATTCCCTCACTGATTGGATATTCATTGTCCGTTTCATATTGGGTTACTATGGTTACCTGATATCCTTCATTATAAAAGTACTCTGCCAGATTAACAAGTACTCTTTCCGACCCGCCTTTATTTAAAGAACTGATAAACATGGCAATATGCTTCTTTTTCAAATCATTGCTCCTTATAATACTGATACCACTGCTCAAAGATATAGAAAGACCAGGAAAGCTTGGAATAATTAGCTCCTGTTGCCGGTCCCCCGTCCCCCGTCTTAATATATTCACGAATCATCCGTGATACATAATCCGCATTAAAAATTCCCTGTTTTTCAAGATAATCCTTCTCACTATAGGCAAGAAGCTGTTCCTTAAGAGGGCCTCGCAGCCATTTATCCAAAGGTACTCCGAAACCTACTTTCGGTCTGTCCAGTAGTTCCCTGGGAATATAATCATAGGCAATGTCTTTTAAAATATGCTTCTTGTCTCCCTTATGGTATTTGAAATCATGGGGAATCCGGTATGAGTATTCCATCACCTTCTGATCCAGTATGGGACATCTGGTTTCTAAGGAATACTTCATCGAGGCACGATCCACCTTACAAAGAATATCTCCGGGCAGATACGTATCCATATCCAGCAGCATTCTTCGAATCTGCCACTTGTCTTCCTTATACTTACTTTCTATTTCATAATGGCATGGCAGAGCATGTTCATTATTCGCTACCATAGCGTTGGCGCGTACAATATAATTGCTTGCACCAAACTGTGTTTTTGTTTCTTTGTTTCTATTTTCGGCAATGACCCGTACCTTAAAGGGGAGCTTGCCCGCCAAACCGGTTTTACTAATCAGGGGCAGGTGACTAATTCCATATACCAATCCCCCCAGCCGATCTAACATCTGTGCCTGTGCTACATTTTCATAGATGTTATATCCGCAGTAGAATTCATCTCCGCCGTCACCGGACAGAGCCACCGTCACATGCTCTCTGGCCAGAGCAGAAACAAGCATGGTGGGTATCTGAGAGCTGTCTGCAAAGGGCTCATCATAGTATATGGGAATGCTTTCTACCAAATCAAACATCTGCTTTTCTTCAATGTACATCTCTGTATGATTGGTTCCTAAATAGTCCGCCACTTTTCTGGCATACTTGGCTTCATTATATCTATCTTCATGAAAACCGATGGAGAAGGTTTTTACCGGTTCTTTCATGTGCTCCTGAGCCATGGCCGTAATCAGCGAAGAATCATAGCCGCCGCTTAAAAAAGAACCCAGCGGAACATCTGCAATCATCCGGGACGCCGTTGCTTCTTTTAAAAGTTCCTTTAATTCCGCCTTAGCCTGCTGATAGTCCGTCACCGGGTTCACTTTATTACTCTGATATACGTCTTTTATGTCCCAGTACTTCCATATCTTCACCTCACCCATAGAGAAACGAAGGATGGCACCCGGTTCTAATTTATATACATTTTCAAAAATAGTATCAGGAGCATTGATATACTGCTGATACAAATAACGGGATATGACTTCCTTTTTTATTTCCTTCTTAAAACCAGGAAAATGAATAATAGGCTTAAGCTCTGAAGCAAATACCATGTTACCATCTTCCAGCCAATAGTATAAAGGCTTCTTGCCAATACGGTCACGTATTAGAAACACCTCATCCTTTTCCCGATCAAAAATAGCAATCGCAAACATTCCCTTGAAGCGTTCAACGCATTGAATCCCCCACTTTAAATAGGCTGCAATAATGATCTCTGTATCACAATTGGATTGAAATCCGTAATCTGATATTTGCTCCTTCAGCTCATGGAAATTATAAATCTCTCCATTAAATACAACACTAATACGTCCGTTACGGGAATTCATCGGTTGATGCCCAAGGATTGATAAGTCTAAAATGGAAAGTCTTCGCTGGGCAAATCCAACATGATAACCATTTTTTAGTTCATAGATTTCTTCCCCGCTGTCGTTAGGACCTCGGTGATACATTGTGTCATTTATTTCCTTAAGCTTTGTTCGATTAATATCCTGTTTTGACACAAATCCGCATATACCGCACATTTTGGTACCTCCTATGATTCCAGAAATCTATCTTTATATTCTGCAAAATCCTTACATTCATTGTCGATGCTATCAATCATCTCTATATATTTTTCTTTTATTAAGGTTTTATAATTTTCATAGTTATCATAACCCTTTTTTGTCCATGCAAAGGGATGGGTCAGAATCTGTACCTTTGGATTGTTTACAATATTATTTTCATCCGGATAACCATATCTCCAAATATGGTTGGCATCTGACATATATTTTACTCCTAGCATAGATTCCTCTGTTACATTTTCAGCAAATGTGAAGAACTCGTCCTGATAAGCGTTG